>SKNC01000136.1 GCA_007120745.1 Bacillota bacterium | reverse complement strand
TGCTGCCGAAAAAAGAAGTGATTCGGCTGAATCATGAAAAAGAAAAGCTGGATAAATTTTTAAGCGGAATTAAACACATGAAGAGTCTTCCAGCAGCTGTTTTTATCATTGACCCCCGTAAGGAAAGGATTGCTGTGGCTGAAGCCAGAAAACTGGGGATTCCTATCGTAGCCATTGTGGATACCAACTGTGACCCGGATGAAATAGACCTGGTCATTCCAGGTAACGATGATGCAATCCGGGCTGTCAAGCTGATAACCGGAAAAATGGCGGATGCTGTCATCGAAGGAAAACAGGGACTGCAGATGAGAGAAGAACAGGAAAGAGAGATGGCAGAAGCTGAAGCCGCCGCCGAAGCGGCAGAGCAAAATATAGAACCGGCAGAAGCTGTAGAGCCAGCAGGGCAAGTTCCAGAAAAAGCGGAAGCAGTGCAGGAAGCCGGTGAAGTTAAAGAAGTGAATGAGGTTACGGAATAAACAGCAGTGAGGGTAGGTTAACGCTTACCCTTGCTTTTTACTAAAATTTAAACAGTAACTAAAGAACTTAGGAGGTAGTATTGGATGATTAAGGCTGCTGTGGTTAAGGAGCTAAGAGAAAAGACTGGAGCAGGCATGATGGACTGCAAAAAGGCCCTGGTAGAAGCAGAGGGGGACTTTGATAAAGCGGTGACCCTTTTAAGAGAGAAAGGGCTGTCTGCAGCTGCAAAGAAAAGCGGCCGTGTAACGGCTGAAGGGCTGGTGGACGCCTATATCCATATGGGAGGAAAAATTGGTGTTCTTTTGGAGGTTAACTGTGAAACCGATTTTGTAGCAAAAAATGAAGAATTTAAAGAGTTTGTCCGGAACCTGTGTATGCAGATTGCAGCGACAAATCCTCAATATATCTCCCGGGAAGAAATTTCTCAGGAGGAATTAGAGAAGGAGAGGGAAATATACCGAAACCAGGCGCTGCGGGAAGGGAAACCGGAAAAAATCGTAGACAAAATTGTAGACGGAAAGCTGGAAAAGTACTTTCAGGAAGCCTGCCTGTTGGAACAGCAGTACATCAGGGATACAGACCGAAAAATCATGGACCTTTTGAAAGATCAGGTGGCTAAATTAGGTGAAAATATCTCCATAAGGCGGTTTTCCCGTTTTGTCATGGGAGAAGGCTTGGAAAAGAGAGAAGATAACCTTGCTGCTGAAGTAGAGGCCATGACCAGGAAAGAATAAAAAGCACAGTAGTGCTTTTTTTCTTAAATAACGGAAATGATTGAAAAGGAATTAACATATGAAATGTAGAATATTTACAGGGATTGGGGGATAACAGATGAGGGCACCGAGATTTAAAAGGATCATTTTAAAACTTAGCGGGGAGGCATTGGCTGGAAAAGCCGGTTATGGCATTGACCCCGATGTTCTCGTTTGCATTGCCCAGCAGGTGAAGGAACTTCAGGAGGCCCAAATCCAAACCTCCATCGTGGTAGGAGGGGGAAATATTTGGAGGGGTGCGGAAGCCAGTGCCCGGGGAATGGATAGAGCAACAGCAGACTACATGGGTATGCTGGCCACCGTAATCAATGCTCTGGCACTGCAGGACGCCCTGGAACAGCATAACGTGGACACCAGAGTTCAGACAGCAGTGGATATGAGGCAGGTAGCGGAACCTTATATCAGGAGAAGAGCAATCAGGCACCTGGAAAAAGGCAGGGTAGTGATTTTTGCTGCCGGCACCGGAAACCCATATTTTTCCACGGATACTGCGGCAGCACTCAGGGCTGCAGAAATTGAAGCGGAAGCAATACTGCTGGCCAAGGGAAAAGTGGATGCGGTCTATGATGACGATCCCATAACAAACCCATCGGCACAAAAATTCTCCAAACTAACCTACCTGGAGGTACTGAATATGGGTTTGGGAGTTATGGATTCAACGGCAGCTTCTCTCTGTATGGATAACAGCATCCCCCTGATTGTTTTCCAATTGAAGTCGGGGAATGTATTGAAAGCGGTTATGGGTGAAAAAATAGGAACCTTTATCAGTTAAAAGGGGGTTTTTTTATGAGTAGTGAAGTATTTGATATCGTGAAACAAAAAATGGGCAAAGCGGTGGACATTTTAAAAAATGATTTGAATACCATCCGAGCAGGTAGAGCTGTTCCTTCCCTGCTGGACAAGGTTACAGTGGATTATTATGGGACTCCTACTCCCTTAAATCAACTGGCAAATATCAGCGCTCCGGAACCCAGGCTCCTGGTGGTGCAGCCCTGGGATAAAAATGTAATGGGTGATGTTGAAAAAGCCATTTTAAAGTCTGATGTGGGGTTGACTCCCAATAACGATGGTAATGTGATTCGGCTGCCTGTACCTCAGCTTACAGAGGAAAGGCGTAAGGAACTGGTGAGAGTAGTCCGTAAAAAGGCGGAGGAGAGCAAGGTGGCGGTCCGGAATATTCGCCGGGAGGCCAATGACCAGCTTAAAAGTTTGGAGAAAGATGGAGAATTGACAAAGGATGATTTGAAACGTTCTCAGGATGAGGTACAAAACCTTACGGATGAATATATTGAAAAGATTGACCAGGTGCTAGAACTAAAAGAAAAAGAGATTATGGAAGTATAAGTAGAGGTAAAGGCATGATTGATAATAAAAGAAAAATGCCAAATATCCTGGCTTATCCTTTGAGTGAAGCAAAAAATATTTTACAGCAGCAGGGGTTTCATGTAGAAGTGGTAATATATGGTGATTCACCTAAACCAGGAAGGGATGTTCTGAGGGCAGCAAGGCAGAAATTAAACCATAAGAAAAATGTTCAGTGTGTTGAAATCGTGGCAGTTCATGCTCTAGATGAAGTGATAGATAAGGTTTAGATATCTGCCCCCTCAATGTTGGAGGGGGTTTATCCGTACGGGAGGAAATCATGGAGCTAACCACAAGAGAGAGAGAACTTTTTGAAAAAATAGATTTTCAACGTATTCCCTGCCATGTAGCTATTATAATGGACGGTAATGGGAGATGGGCTAGAAAAAGAGGTCTTCCCAGAGTTGCCGGACACCGGGCCGGCGTGAATTCCTTGAAAGAAACCATTAGAATAGCCGACGAACTGGGAGTGAAATATTTAACCCTGTACACCTTTTCCACTGAAAACTGGAAGAGGCCCAGCAGAGAAGTAAGATTTTTAATGAAGCTGCCCGAGGAGTACCTGTCCAGGGAATTGGAAGAACTCCGCGCTAAAAATGTCTGCATTAAGTTAATGGGCGAAGCAAACGGTTTGCCGGAACATACCCGCAGAGCCGTGGAAGAAGCAGTAATAAAGACAGAAGAAAATACCGGTTTAACTGTGAATTTTGCCATGAATTACGGAAGTCGGGATGAGGTGATTAGGGCGGTGAAGAAAATTTCCCGGTTGGTTTCTGAAGGCAGTCTAAAGGAGGAGGATATCAATGAAGATACCATATCCGCATTTCTATACAGCGGGGGACAGCCGGACCCCGACCTGCTGATCAGGCCCAGCGGTGAACAAAGATTAAGTAATTTTCTTTTATGGCAGTTGGCTTATACTGAATTTTGGTTTACCAGTACGTACTGGCCGGACTTTAAAAAGGAGCATTTTCTGCAGGCTGTTGTGGATTTTCAAAAACGAAACCGCAGGTTTGGAGGGCTAACAAAATAAGTGTTAAAAAAGCGTATTTTCAGCGGTCTTATAGGAGCAGCCCTGACTGTACTATTAATATACGAGGGCGGAATCGCATATTTTTTGGCTGTTTTTATTTTAACCTTACTGGGTTTGGAGGAATACAGCAGGCTTTCAGTTCGGGGGAATTACTACTTTCCTCGTTATATTTCCTTTGCAGCAGCAGGGATCTACCTGATTTTGCTTTTTTTTCAGGTGCCAAACGTTTTGGAGGCTGCTCCCCTGTTTTTATTTTTTCCTTTTACCATATATCTTCTTCTTAAAAAAGAATTTAGTTTTCGGGACTTGATTTTTGTCACCTGGGGTGTCATATATATTGCATGGCTTTTTGGTTTCTTAATTGCTTTAAGGAATCTGCCCAATGGGCTGAATTATACTCTACTTTTGTTTTTATCTATATGGTTTAATGATACCTTTGCGTACTTTATCGGAAGAAGCCTGGGAAAACATAAGTTGATTCCACGAATCAGCCCAAATAAAACAGTGGAAGGTGCTCTCGGGGGGATGTTGGGGACCGTTGGGTTTGTTGTTTTGTTCAGCGGTTCTGTTCAAATGGGTGCGGGTGCCGCTGTTCTGGCCGGCGTGCTTATTTCTTTGTTGGGACAGGCAGGGGATTTGTTGGAGTCCGCCCTGAAGAGGTTTCTGGATACAAAGGACTCCGGAGAATTGATTCCTGGACATGGTGGGGTCCTGGATAGATTCGACAGCGTTCTCATGACAGCACCATTTCTTTATTTTTATGTTAAATTTATTTCAGAGGTGTTGTAATTTTATGGATTTCGGGGGAAAATATAATCGGAAGAATTTAATCCTTTTGGGTTCAACTGGTTCCATAGGGACCCAAACCCTTTCTGTGGTAGAAAAATGGCCGCAGTATTTTAGTATTATCGCCCTGGCTGCAGGCACAAACATTAAGCTTTTAGAAGAGCAGGCCAGAAAATACAAACCGAGTTTTGTTTCCGCGGCCCGGGAAAAAGAGGCGGAGGAACTAAGAAAGAATCTAAAAGATACGGGCATAAAAGTATTCTGCGGCGAAGAGGGCCTCTGGGAAATTGCCTCTCTTCCAGGGGCAGACTGGGTGATAAACGCACTGGTGGGATTTGATGGTTTAAAGCCTACCGTGGCGGCACTGCGGCAGGGGAAAAATGTTGCCCTGGCTAACAAAGAAACTTTGGTAGCCGGTGGAAAATTAATCATGGACCTGGCGGAGGAAAAAGGGGTTACCATTGTTCCAATTGACAGTGAGCATTCAGCCATTTTTCAGTGTCTTCAAGGGGAGAACAGGGAAAGGGTTTCAAAAATTATTTTAACTGCTTCCGGTGGGCCTTTTCGGGGATTCACACTGGAGGAACTTTCCCGGGTAACACTGGCCCAGGCGTTGAAGCATCCTAACTGGGTGATGGGCAGAAAAATTACGATTGATTCGGCCACTTTAATGAATAAGGGACTGGAGGTTCTGGAGGCACAAATCCTCTTCGGTCTAAATCTGGAACAGATTGAGGTGCTGGTGCATCCCCAAAGCATTATTCACTCCATGGTGGAGTTTGTGGACGGATCGGTTATTGCGCAGCTGGGAGTCCCGGACATGGGAGTTCCCATTCAGTATGCGTTGACTTATCCAGACCGGTGGCCCAACAGTTTTGAAAGGCTAAACTGGCAGGAAACCAGGAAACTTACCTTTGAGATGCCTGACCTGGAATCTTTCAGCTGCTTGAAGCTGGCTTATGAAGCGGGGAAGGCAGGGGGCACAATGCCGGCGGTTATGAATGCTGCCAACGAAATTGCAGTTAACATGTTCCTGGAAAACCGGATCTCTTTCCTGGATATTCCCAGAATAATTAAACAAACTGTGAATAAACATAAAGTGATTTCCCGTCCCTCTCTGTCCGATATTATCAGGGTGGACCGGGAGGTCAGAGAACAATTGATTTCATAATAATAAGTATGTAACCTATAACACGCAGGGAGTGAAAGGTGATTTGACTACACTGGTAGCTTCAATCATTATTTTTGGATTACTGATTTTTTTCCATGAGTTTGGACATTTTATCGTGGCCAAAAGAGTGGGGATAGGGGTACTTGAGTTTGCCATAGGGTTTGGCCCTAAACTGATTTCCGTGGAACGGGATGGAACCGTGTATTCCCTGAGGGCCCTTCCCCTGGGAGGATTCTGCCGACTGATGGGGGAAGACCCTGAAGAAGTAAAGGACCAGGCAAGCTTTCAGAAGAAACCCCTGCTGCATCGTTTTGCCGTAATTGCTGCGGGACCTGCCATGAACTTCGTCCTGGCGGTTTTATTGTTTTTCTTCATGTATTTCTTTATATTTGGTGTTCCTGTAATGGGTTCCACACAGGTAGGAGAACTTCTTCCTGGCGGAAGGGCTGAGGAAACTGAGCTGCAGTCCGGGGACACTGTCCTGGCCATTGATGGGGTGGAAATGGAAAATTGGGATGATATCATTACCACCATAAATGCCAATCCCGAGGAAGAACTGATTTTGACTGTGGAAAGGGAAGGAGAAGTTAAGGATATAAGAGTGGTCCCCAGGGAGGATCCCCAAACCCAGAGGGGGCTAATCGGGATAGCCCCTGAAACCCGGAGATTTTCTCTGCTGGGTTCTTTGAACCTGGGGATTCAAAATACCTGGTGGTTTACCCGGTTCATTGTAGTCAGTCTTTCCCAGATCGTTACCGGGCAGGCGGCACCGGAGGTGGCGGGTCCGATCGGAATTGTTCAGATGGTGGGAGAAGTAGCCCAGACCGGTCTTTCAAACCTTTTAACGCTGGCAGCGATTTTGAGCATTCACCTGGGGCTTTTAAATCTACTGCCCATACCGGCTTTAGATGGAAGTCGATTGGTATTTTTCCTGGTGGAAGGAATTCGGGGAAAACCGGTGGACCCACATAAGGAAAGTTTTATTCACTTTATTGGGTTTACATTACTGATTCTACTGGCGATATTTATTGCGTTTCAGGATATTGCCAGGTTGGAACTGTTTTAATCGATGAGTAACGGGAAGGTGACCCCGATGTTTTTTGGCAGAAAAGAAACTATGAAAATTAAGGTTGGCAGTTTGTTTATAGGGGGAGATGGACCGGTCAGCATTCAGTCCATGACCAACACGGATACCCGGGATGTGGAGAAAACAGTGCAGCAAATTCACAGGTTGGAAGAGGTGGGCTGTGAACTGGTTCGGGTAGCCGTTCCTGATATGGAGGCTGCCCAGGCTTTAAAGTCTATTAAAGAGAAAATCTCAATCCCCCTGATTGCGGACATTCATTTCAATTATAAATATGCTCTGACAGCCATGGAAAATGGCGTGGACAAGGTCAGAATTAATCCCGGGAATATTGGAAGCAGTGAAAAGGTAAGGGAAGTGGCCAGGGCAGCAGAGGAATACGGTGTTCCCATCCGTATTGGAGTAAATGCCGGTTCCCTGGAGAAACCCCTTTTAGAAAAGTATGGAGGCCCTACTGCAGAGGCACTGGTGGAATCAGCCATGAATCAGGTTCAAATGCTGGAGCAGTACAACTTCAACCAAATTATTATCTCTTTAAAAGCGGCTGAAGTTACCAAGATGATTCAAGCCTACGAACTTATTTCGGAAAAGACCGGCTATCCTCTGCACCTGGGAGTTACCGAAGCAGGTACCGCTGTGCGGGCGGCAGTAAAATCCGGCGTAGGTATAGGATATCTGTTATTGAAGGGAATCGGAGATACCCTGCGGGTTTCCATAACCGGCAGCCCATTACAGGAGGTGCTGGCGGGAAGGGAAATCTTACGTTCCACAGGAGTAAGAAATATTGGGCCTGAAATCATTTCCTGTCCCACCTGCGGCAGATGTCAAATTAATCTAATATCCCTGGCGGAGAAGGTAGAAAAAGAACTGGAGTCATTCCCCTATCCTTTAAAAGTTGCCATTATGGGATGTGTGGTCAACGGCCCGGGGGAAGCCAGGGAAGCCGATATTGGAATTGCTGGAGGCCGGGGTGCCGGTGTAATATTTAAAAAAGGAAAAGTGGTTAAAAAGGTTGAGGAAAATCAACTGTTAGAGGCGTTAATGGAAGAAATTCATTCCCTGGCAGAACAGAATCAAGCTTCTGCCGATACTTCTAAACAGACCCTGGAGGGTCCGGTGGAACATCATACCCGAACCATTGCCATTATTCCTGCATTTAATGAGGGGAAAACCATTGGAAATGTAGTATCTGTTTTAAAAGGTGTCCCTTTAATCCGTGATATTATTGTGGTAAGCGATGGTTCTACGGACTCCACTGCCGAAGTTGCCAAGGACCTGGGAGTAAAGGTTATCGAGCTGGTGGAGAATCGGGGTAAAGGAGGAGCCATGAAAGCGGGTCTGGAATGTACCGCTGCGGATGTTATTTTATTTTTAGACGCTGACCTTTTGGGGCTGACTACCTCCCATGTTTATGACCTGATTATGCCGGTTTTAGAAGGCGAAGCAGAAATGACCGTAGGCATTTTTGATAAGGGAAGGGTGGCAACGGACCTGGCTCAAAAAGTAGCTCCATATCTTTCCGGCCAGAGAGCTGTAAGGAGGTCTCTTTTAGAGGATATTTCGGGGATGGACATGACTCGATTCGGAGTTGAGGTGGCCCTGACCCGGCATATTGAAAACAGCAAAGTTAAGGTAAAAGAAGTGGTCCTTGAGGATATGTCTCACGTGATTAAGGAAGAAAAAATGGGGGTAATTAAGGGACTTGCTGCCCGGGCAAAGATGTATTGGGAAATCGTTAAGTTTTTAGTAGTAAAGGAGCATAATTAACCGTCAGCCCTTGCATAAAGCGCATTATTGTGTTAAAATAGTTACGGAATTTAGGGAGATTTTTGGAAAGAGTGGGTTTTTCCCACTCTTTCATATTAATTAAGTATCTCATGTATCCAAGGCAAGGGGAAGATCTCTTGTCTTATCTTCATAAATTTTGATTTGCTTCTTGGTGAACCAGGAACATCTTCCGGTTCCGTTTCAGCACGCAATAGAGACTGTAAGATACTTTTGGAGGATTTGAAAGTGAGTAAAAATAAAATTCTTGAAACCGTGGAAAATCTATTTAAACCCCTGGAGGGAACCGACGGCCTGGAGCTGGTTGATATAGAGTTTGTAAAGGAAGGCGGCAGCCACTATTTACGGGTTTTTATCGATAAGCCTGAGGGAATTACGCTGGAGGATTGTCAGAGGGTCAATGATGAATTAAGCCTTGGGTTGGACCGGGAGGATCCAATTTCCCAAAGTTATATTTTGGAGGTTTCTTCTCCTGGACTAAACCGTCCCTTAAAAAAAGAAGCAGATTATCAAAGATTTACCGGAAGAGAAGTGAAAATAAAAACCTTTGTCCCTCTTGAAGAGCAAAAAGTTTTTAAAGGGACTCTTAAGGGGCTGGACCAGGGAACGGTTCTGGTTGAAACAGAACAGGGGATAAAAGCAATTCCCCTGGAAAAAATAGCCAAGGCAAATCTCGCTTTTGAGTTTTAAAGAGCCTTTGGGAGGTCAGGTAATGAATTATGAATTTATTGATGCGTTAGAACAAATTGAGAAGGAAAAAGGAATTAGTAAGGAAATACTATTTGAAGCGATTGAAGCTGCTTTAATTTCCGCATATAAGAAAAATTTTAATACTGCTCCTAATGTTAAGGTTCACATAGACCGGGATACGGGGAAAATTCGAGTTTATTCCTGCCTTACGATTGTTGAAGAGGTAAAGGATCCGCAGCAGGAATTATCTATAGCGGAAGCCAAAGCGCTGAGTTCCAGGTACCAATCCGGGGACGTTATAGAAATGGAGGTTACCCCGAAAAATTTTGGAAGAATTGCGGCTCAGACGGCAAAGCAGGTGGTAATTCAGAGAATCAGGGAAGCAGAGAGAGAAATTATATACAGAGAATATGTGGATCGAGAGGACGATATTGTTACCGGTATTGTTCAGAGAACTGATCAGAAAAACATTATTATTGACCTGGGCAAGGCGGAGGCGGTTCTTTCTCCTTCGGAGCAGATGCCTAACGAAACTTACAAACAGGGAGACCGCATTAAAACATACGTGGTAGAAGTGAAAAAAACTACTAAAGGCCCCCAAATTATGGTTTCTCGAACTCATCCGGGACTGTTAAAGAGACTTTTTGAGTTGGAGGTTCCGGAAATATTTGACGGCACCGTAGAAATTAAATCAGTATCCCGGGAAGCAGGGTATCGTTCCAAAGCTGCTGTTTATTCCAGCAATCCTGAGGTGGACCCCGTAGGCTCCTGTGTAGGTCCTAAGGGGGTAAGGGTTCAGACCATTGTCAGTGAATTAAAAGGAGAAAAAATTGATATTATAAAATGGAGTGAAGACCCGAAGGAATTTGTCTCTAATTCATTGAGTCCAGCAAAAGTTACTTCGGTAGAAATCCATGAGGATAAAAAAATAGCCGGTGTTGTGGTTCCCGATTACCAGCTTTCTTTAGCCATTGGTAAAGAGGGCCAAAATGCCAGGTTGGCAGCAAAATTAACCGGCTGGAAGATAGATATCAACAGCGAATCCCAGATGAAGAAACAGCTCTCGGAGGAAACGGAAGAAATATTCCCAGAAGCAGGTCTTGAGGAGGAAGAGCTGGAAACACTGGATGAAGAGATAGACGTTGATGAAGAGGTAGATGATGAAGAGGTAGATGATGAAGAGATGGATGATGAAGAGATGGATGATGAAGAGATAGATGACGAAGAGATGGATGATGAAGAGATAGATGATGAAGAGATAGATGACGAAGAGATAGATGATAAAGAGATAGATGATGAAGAGATAGAGAAATAAAAACGGCTGGAGACCTTAATTCGTTATATTTTTTTAGAGGAGGAAGGTGAAATGGCCAGAAAAAAAACGATTCCCCTGAGGGTTTGTATAGGATGCCAGGAGAAAAAAAGCAAGAAAGAACTGATCCGTATTGTCAGGACTCCTGAAGACACTATAGAAATAGACTTTACTGGAAAACGTTCTGGCCGCGGCACATATATTTGTCCCGATTTA
This sequence comes from Bacillota bacterium, assembly GCA_007120745.1. Lineage (GTDB taxonomy): Bacteria > Bacillota > Dethiobacteria > SKNC01 > SKNC01 > Contubernalis. The sequence continues at coordinate 14,224 of SKNC01000136.1, read as the reverse complement.
ACCTGCTTTCAGAAGGCGGTGAAGGGAAAGCGTATAGAAAAAAATTTACAGAGGCCTGTCTCACCGGAAGTAACAGGCCGGTTGGAACAAGTTCTCAAAGAAAAGGGAAACCACAGTCAGAGTTGAATAATTTTTAAAATGACCAATTACTATAAGGGGGTCAATCAAATGGAGGTGTAGTTCATGGAAAAAATCAGAGTGTATGAACTGGCAAAAAAAATAGGGTTATCCAGTAAAGAACTGGTTGCAATATTAAAGGACTTAGAAATTCCTAATATAAAAAATCATATGAGCAGCATAGATGACGAAACGGCAGAAATGGTAATTGACTTGTTGACGAAAAAGGAGCAGAAGCAGGATCCTAAGCCAGAGGTTAAGAAAGAAAAAGAGGATAAGAAGGCCACGGAAGAAAAGGCTGCAGGAAAGGCAGAGGAAAAGGCCGAAGAAGGTAGAGTTAAAAGGACTAAAAAAGAAGTTCAAAAGGATAAGCGCAAGGATAAAAAAAGAATAAGAGAAAAACGGGAAGAAAAACCGGAAAAAAAGAAAATGGTGGTGGAGACCCCAATCATTGTAAAAGAACTTGCGGAAAAATTTCAAGTTTCTCCTGGAGAACTGATTACCAAACTTATGTCCCTGGGAGTAATGGCGAATATTAACCAGGAGGTAGCCCCTGATGCCATAAAAACTTTGGCAGAGGAGATGGGATACTCCGTTGAGCTGAAAGCTGCTGAAACGGACAAACTGGAAAAAAATATTATGACTGAAGAAGAAGAGGATCCCCGTAATCTCAAGCCCAGGGCCCCGGTAGTTACTGTCTTAGGGCATGTAGATCATGGGAAAACCTCCCTGCTGGATGCTATTCGAGAAACTAAAGTTACTTCACAGGAAGCCGGGGGGATTACTCAGCATATTGGAGCTTACCAGGCAGTGATTAATAACCAAAAAATTGTGTTCTTGGATACTCCCGGCCATGAAGCCTTTACTTCTATGAGGGCCAGGGGTGCCCAGGTGACAGATGTAGCTGTTCTGGTGGTTGCAGCGGATGATGGTGTAATGCCGCAGACCGTGGAGGCACTAAACCATGCCCGGGCAGCAGGAGTTCCAATCATTGTGGCGGTTAACAAAATTGACAAGACCAATGCCAATCAAGATCGTGTAAAACAGCAGCTTACAGAATACGGACTTGTTCCTGAAGAATGGGGAGGCGAAACCATTTTTGTGCCGGTATCCGCCTTGAAAGGCGAGGGTCTGGAAAATCTTTTGGAAATGATTCTTCTGTTGGCGGAAATGGCAGAACTTAAGGCGAACCCCAATGCTAACGCCAGGGGAATCGTCATTGAAGCCAAACTTGATAAGGGAAGAGGACCGGTAGCCACCATATTAATCCAAAACGGTTCCTTGAAAGTTGGAGATGCCGTAGTTTGCGGGCCTATCTATGGCAAGGTGAGGGCCATGATTAACGACAAAGGGCAAACAGTAAAAAAAGCCGTTCCCTCTATGCCCGTAGAAGTACTGGGTTTCTCAGATGTCCCGGAAGCGGGAGATATTTTTCAGGTGGTCAAGGATGATAAAATGGCCCGTCAGATTGCTGAAAAGAGATCCACAAAGAAACGGGAACAGGAACTTCAGAAGACCCGAAAAGTATCTCTTGACGACCTTTTCAAACAAATTCAGGAGGGTCAAATTAAGGACCTCAACATAATTATTAAAGGGGATGTCCAGGGTTCTGTAGAGGCCCTGAAGGATTCTCTGCTGAACTTGACCAATGAGGAGGTTCGCCTGCAGGTGATTCACACCGGAGTGGGGGCTATCACTGAATCTGATATCATGCTGGCAGCAGCATCGGATGCTATTATTATAGGCTTTAATGTAAGGCCCGAGCCCAACGCTCGCAGGATGGCTGAACTGGAAAATGTTGAAGTAAAGCTGTATCGGGTGATTTACGAAATTATAGAAGATATAAAGGCAGCCATGACCGGTATGCTGGATCCCAAATATGAAGAAGTAGTTTTGGGGAGAGCAGAAATTCGTCAAACCTTTAAGGTATCCAGACTGGGGAACATAGCAGGTTGTTATGTTACCGAGGGCAAAATTACCAGGGATTCGGGAATCAGGGTTATCCGGAATGGAATTGTAATCCATGAAGGGAAAATTGACTCTTTAAAAAGATTTAAGGACGATGTCCGGGAAGTGGTGGATGGTTACGAGTGCGGAATTATGCTGGAGAAATTCAATGACATTAAGGAAGAGGATATTTTAGAAGCTTTTGTTATGCAGGAAGTAAAAGCGTAGGCTGGTGGAGGGCGTATGGTTATCGGTATTTGCAGAATTGAAATGTTTTTCCCAAACCTCCAGTCTCTAAAGGATAAAAGGCGGGTTTTAAAGAGTATCCTTGCGAAATTAAGGCAAAAATATAATGTATCCATTGCAGAAATAGATGACCATGAAAAGTGGCAGAAAACTACCCTGGCTGCTGCCTGCGTGAGCAATGATTCCGGTTTTGTCAATCGTATTCTGGACCGGATTGTGAAGGAATTGGAGAATGAAAAGGAAGGATATTTAATAGGTTATAAAGTAGAAATAATTTGAACTATGGGGGTATTTTAATATGACCACACAGAAAGATCGGGCCAGCAGGGTAGGAGAACAGATAAAAAAAGAAGTAAGTCAAATTCTTCAGGCGGAAATAAAAGACCCCAGATTTACCGGTTTTTTAAGTGTTACAGATGTGGAGGTCAGCAGAGACCTGGGTTTTGCCAGGATCTATGTGAGCATATATGGAAGTGAAAAGGAAAGGCAGTTAACCCTTAAGGCGCTGGAGAGTGCCGTGGGATTTATTCGTACAGAAGTTGGGAAAAGAATTCGTCTGAGACATGTGCCTGAAATCAGTTTTCACTTGGATAAATCAATAGAATATGGAGCCCATATTTCCGAGATATTAAAAGATTTAAAAGAAAAAAACGAGTAAGGAGAAGGCCGTGAATAACTCCAATATTGGGCTTGATGAGGCTGCTGAGATCTTGTTCCAAGAGGATGATTTTTTAATCATCTCCCATATGAATCCAGACGGTGACAGCGTAGGCTCTGCACTGGCATTATGGATTACACTTAATTCCCTGGGGAAAAAGGCTTATGTCACTACCATTGACCCTGTACCCGTCAAGTACCGTTTTCTTCCCAGCTGGGAAGAGGTTAAGGAGTGGCAGAAGGTACAACCCCGGGATTATGGAGGAGTTATCATTTTAGACAGCAGTGATTTACGGCGAATTGAGCCTTTAATGGGAATTGCCCTGAGCCAAAAAATGATAAATATTGACCATCATATAACCAACGAAAAATTCGGACAGTACAACCATATCGATTCCGAGGCCGGTTCGGTGGGAGAAATTATTTATGACCTGTTGAGGAAGATGCAGGTGGAGATCTCTAAAGAGGCAGCTGTTTGCCTGTACACGGCCATAAACACCGACACCGGTTCTTTCAGATATGCCAACACCAGCCCCCGCACCCACCGTACTGCTGCAGCTTTGCTGGAATTGGGAGTTCAGCCGGCAGAAGTGACCCGGCATATTTATGAAAATACCAGTCGGGAAGCAACTCTACTGATTAAAGAAGCGTTAAGCACCCTGGAATTTGACTGCGGGGGGCAAGTTGCCCATATCACGGTAACCCGGGAAATGTTGGAACGTACCGGCGCTAAGGAGGAGGACACTGAGGGGTTGGTAAATTATACTCGGAATATTCAAGGTGTGGAAATAGGGATTTTTTTTAAGGAAATTTGTGACCAAAAGGTCAGGGTGGGATTTCGTTCTCAAAGAATAGATGTCAGCAGGCTGGCGGAGATTTATGGAGGCGGAGGACATCCCCGGGCAGCGGGGTGCCAGCTGGAAAAAGCCTTGCCCGAAGCCAGGCTGGAGGTTTTGGGCAGTGCCCGCAAGTTTTTGACAGAATGTGAGAACCTGGTGAATGGATGATCAGAGTATGGATGGTTTCATAAATTTTTTAAAACCCCCCGGCATTACTTCCCACCAGTGTGTGGCAATGTTTAGAAAAATGCTGGGAATAAAAAAAATTGGCCATGCTGGAACCCTTGACCCTGGTGCTGCCGGGGTTTTGCCAATTTGTATTGGAAAAGGAACAAAGGCCGCGGCATATCTTTTAGAATCAAAGAAAATATACAGGGCTGAAATGTGCCTGGGGATTACCACAGAAAGCCAGGATGCCTATGGGAATATAACCGGTATGCGTCCGCCAGGAAATATCCGCCAGGAACAGTTGACCGATGTTTTCCAAAGCTTTGAGGGAAAAATCACCCAGGTTCCACCTATGTTCTCCGCGATTAAACATAAAGGGAAGCCTCTTTATAAGCTGGCCCGCCGGGGCGAAGTGGTCCCCAGGAAACCCCGGGAAGCCGTGATTTATTCCCTGGAAATAATAAAGGTAGATTTGCCCCGGATTCTGTTCCAGGTAGAGTGTTCCAAAGGCACCTATATCAGAACTCTGGCTGCAGATATCGGTGAACAATTGGGTACGGGAGCTTACCTCTCTTTTTTGCTCAGGGTTCAATCCGGCCCCTTTGGCATTGAAGAATCTCATACTAAAGAAGAAGTGGATAATAAACTTCAGGAGGAAAATTTAAAAGAATGTATTTTACCCCTGGACCATGCCTTTGGGGATTTTCCTCAGGTGATTCTTCAGGAAAAAGCGGTTCGTCCCTTTGTTAATGGTGCTGCTCTTTCCCCTGCTGGCTTGAAAAATTATATTATATCGGATAAAATGGTAAGGGTTTACTCTCCCTGTGGTTTATTCCTGGCCCTGGGTAAATGGCAGGAAAAAAAGGGTGAGAGGGTTCTGGCCCCGGAAAAAATATTTCGGCAGGCCTTATGAACAGGTATATGAAGGTAAGGTGAGGGTATTTGGAAATCATTAATGGCATAGAACAATGCAGGAAGATTCAAGATATAGTTCTGGCCCTGGGAAATTTTGATGGAGTTCACCGGGGGCACAGGGAAATATTGAATGTGACTGTTATGAAAGCCAGGGAAACAAAGGGCAGAAGTGCTGTTCTGGTGTTTGACCCCCATCCTCTTCACCTTTTAAAACCAAAAATCCGTACGCAAATATTGACTCCCCTTCAGGAAAAAGCCGCTATCATAGAGGCATTGGAAATAGATTTCCTCCTGGTGATTCCCTTTGACAAGGAGGTTGCTTCACTCCCACCTGAAGAATTTGTAAAAAAAGTTCTGATCGGCTGCCTGCAGGTAAAAACAGTGGTGGTAGGTTTTGACTACTCTTTTGGAAAAAAGGGCTCAGGGAAGTCAGAGGATTTAAAAAAACTTGGACAGAGATTTGGTTTTATGGTTCAGGTAGTGAAGCCGGTGGAATTAAACGGTAAGGTGATCAGCAGCTCACTGATAAGAAATTTAATTCTGCAGGGTAAGGTGGAAGAGGCCTCCTGTTATTTAGGTTATCCCTATTCCATAACTGGAACAGTGATTCCCGGAGAAGGAATAGGGAAGTTCTTGGGATTTCCCACTGCCAACCTGAAAGTATCCAGGGAAAGGATTATTCCGGCGGATGGCGTCTATCTGACCAAGGTAACCCATAATCAGAAGAATTATTACGGTCTCACTAATATAGGATATAAACCAACTTTCCAAAGCAGTACAAGGACCATTGAGACACATATTTACAATTTTGAAAATAGTATTTATAATAATGAATTGAGATTGGAATTTCTGCAAAAGATAAGGGAAGAAAGACCTTTCACCAGTTCCAAGGATTTGAAGGAGCAGATTAACCTGGACCTGCAGCAGGCCCTGGATATAATAAAAAGTTTCAGCAGTGATATGGCCAAATCCAATCAGACTTGAATTTCCTTTACAAGGAAATTTCGTTGTGATACAATGAATATGCTTTTCATGAACCTTTTGCTAGGACTATCGATTCTCCGCCGATATTCTTGGCCTGAGGGGATATTCAAGAAGGAGGTGAAAAGGGCATGACCATTGGTATGGATAGAAAACAGGAAATTATTAACAAGTATCAGCTGCATGAAGGTGATACCGGGTCTCCCGAGGTGCAGGTGGCTATTTTAACGGAAAGAATTAACCATTTAAACGAGCACCTGAAGACCCATAAGAAGGACCACCATTCCCGCAGAGGACTGCTGAAGATGGTAGGCCAGAGAAGGGGATTGTTAAACTACATGAGAGATCGCAACCCCGACAGATATTTAAATCTGATAAAAAGTTTAGGCTTAAGGAAGTAAGCAGGAAATAAAAGCGGGCTATCCCGCTTTTATTAGTATCAAAGAATAGGAGGGTATACATGGAGCAATTTCAAATGGAGGTAGCCGGAAAAACTCTAAGCATTGAAACCGGCAAACTGGCCAAGCAGGCTCATGGAGCGGTTCTGGTCCGCTGTAAAGATACTGCGGTGCTGGTTACGGCTACCGTTGCTAAAGAACCAAGGGAGGGAATTGATTTCTTCCCATTGACCGTGGATTACGAAGAAAGGCTTTATTCTGTAGGGAAAATTCCCGGAGGCTTTATTAAGCGGGAAGGAAGACCCACAGAAAAGGCGATTCTATCGGCCAGGTTAATTGACCGTCCCATCAGGCCGCTTTTCCCAAAAGGTTTTCGTAATGCGGTGCATGTGGTGGCCACGGTCCTTTCTGTAGACCAGGACTTTCCCCCTGAAATTCCGGCGCTCATTGGAGCTTCCGCAGCACTAACTATTTCAAAAATTCCATTCTTAGGGCCCATTGCCGCCGTTATGGTGGGAATGGTAGATGGACAGCTAATTACTAATCCCACCTGGGAAGAATCCGAGAACAGTGACTTAAAATTAATCGTAGCCGGCACCAAAGATGGGATTATGATGGTGGAAGCCGGAGGTCAGGAAGTATCGGAAGACAAGATGCTGGAGGCCATACTTTTTGGGCATGAAGAAATTAAGAGAATCATTGAACTTCAAGAAGAGATGGCTGAAAAAGTAGGTGTGGAAAAAATTCAACATGCTGCTCCCCAAACAGATGAAGAGCTTGAGAGTGCTGTGCGGCAGCAGGTTACGGATAAGCTGGCATCAGTTTTAGGGATCAAAGAAAAGCAGGAGAGGGAAGAGAAGGTAGACGAGATTAAAAAAGAGGCTCTGCTGTTTTTTGAAGAAACATTTCCTGGAATGGAACGGGAAATCAGCCAGCTGGTAGAAACCATACTGAAAGAAGAAACCAGAAAGAAAATTGTACATGAAGGAATCAGGCCTGACGGCAGGAGTCCTGATGAAATTAGAGAAATCAATTCTGAAGTAGGAATACTGCCCAGGGCTCACGGTTCCGGTCTGTTTACCAGGGGTCAGACACAGGTTTTAACGGTTTGTACCCTGGGAGCCATGGGAGATGTTCAGATTTTGGACGGCCTTGGATTGGAAGAATTTAAAAAGTTCATGCACCACTATAATTTCCCACCTTTCAGTGTTGGGGAAAGTGGATTTATGAGGGGTCCTGGAAGAAGAGAAATCGGGCACGGAGCTCTGGCCGAAAAAGCCATTCAGCCCCTGCTTCCCGATGAAGAAACATTTCCTTACACCATACGGCTGGTGTCGGAGATTCTTGAGTCCAACGGTTCAACCTCCATGGGCAGCGTTTGTGCCAGCTGTCTTTCGTTGATGGACGCCGGGGTACCCATTCAAAGGATGATATCGGGAATTGCCATGGGATTGATAAAAGAAGAAGACAAAGTGGCGGTTCTTTCAGATATTCAAGGCATGGAGGACTTCTATGGAGATATGGACTTCAAGGTAGCGGGTACCCGGGAGGGGATTACCGCACTGCAAATGGATATCAAAATCCAGGGTGTTTCCAAAGAGATCCTGGAGGTAGCTTTAACACAGGCCAAAGCCGGATATATGTACATCATGGATAAAATGGCAGAGGTGATCTCAGAGCCCAGGCCGGAGCTTTCCTCTTATGCCCCCAGGATATTTACCATGCAGATTCATCCCGATAAAATTAGAGATGTTATTGGTCCGGGAGGAAAAATGATAAATAAAATTGTAGCCGAGACGGGAGTAAAAATAGACATTGAGAATGACGGCAAAGTTTATGTGGCTGCATTTGACGAAGAGGGTGGAAGGAAAGCCCGGGAAATGATAGAAACCTTGACAGCGGATGTTGAGGCAGGCGTCGTTTACTTAGGGAAAGTAACCCGGGTAGAGAAATACGGAGCCTTTATTGAAGTCCTTCCCGGTAAGGAAGGCCTGTGTCATATTTCTCAACTGGACCACAACCGGGTAGGGAAAACTGAGGATGTAGTAAATCTAGGAGATGAAGTCCTGGTAAAAGTCATCGATATCGATGACCGTGGGCGCATAGATCTTTCCAGAAAGGCAGCCATGAGTGGAGCCTGCGAGGAGACCCGGGAAAAACCTGAAGGAGATCGGAGGTCCGGTGCCAGGTCCGATAGGGGATCCGGTGGGGGGTCCGGCGGCAGACCCAGGCCAAGATCAAAACAAAGAAGGTAGAAAACATAAACCAAATTTGGTTTATGTTTTTTTATTTGGTCTAAAAAAATAAATCCATAATACTTATTTTAATAAGCAGAAAAAAATAGTAAAGGGGGAGAAGGATGTTTTATAACGTTACGCTTACCTCCAAAACTGTAAAAAAAATTGTTATTGTTATAATTGTACTGGCAGCCCTTTGGTTTATTTTAAGCTATCAGATTCTTCATGGAGTCTTTTCTCCAGGCAAAGAAAACTCTATTTATCGAATAGATACAGAAAACAATATTATCGCATTAACCTTCGATGTAGTTTGGACGGATGAATACACACGGGATATATTAAGAACTCTGGATAGGTATGACCTGAAGGCTACTTTCTTTGTAACGGGAAAATGGATGGAAAAGTATCCGGAAATGACTGAGGAAATTCTTAAAAATGGACATGAAATTGGCAATCACTCGTATTCTCATGCTCATATGAAGGAACTGGATGAGGAAGAGATTCAAGAGGAGATTATGAAGGCAGATCAGTTATTAAGGGAAAAATTTGATTACCGCGCTTTATTTTTCAGGCCGCCCTTTGGAGAATATGATGAAAGAATACTGAATGTTGCTGAAGAAGCCGGTTATTACACGGTGCTTTGGAGCATCGAGACCGGGGATTGGCTCAACCCCGGTGTGGATAAAATCATAGATAGAGTAGTAAAAAGGACTCACAAAGGTGGAATTATCCTCCTTCACAACTGTTCTCCCCAGGGGGTAAAAGCCCTGCCCATGATTATACATTCGCTGAAGTTAAGAAAATTTAAGATTGTTCCTGTTTCTCAACTGTTGGGACTGACGGAAAAACATAAAGAAACTATAAGTCAGCCAGATTCTATGCTGCGTTTTGAGGAGAACATTCAATGAAAAAATTTCTCATATTTAAAACCATTTCATTTAAATCTATATTAGCGATTACCATTCTTTTTATAGTTTTAATAATTCTTTTTTGGGGAGGCGCAAAACATCTTAGAAGCTGGAAAACGGTAGAAGTAAAACCCGGAGTTACCTGCCTGGGGGAAGATGTAAGTGGACTGCAGGAGGAAGAATTAACCCTGGTGGTGGGTAGAAAAGCCCAGGATTTTAAAAAACCCCCTGTAGATGCTTCACTGGAGCCTGTTACCGGAGGAGTTATTCCTGAAATAAACGGAGTTCAAATGGATATTGAGTGTACCGTTAAAAGAATTCTTGAAGCATATCCTGGAGAAGAGGTTTCTCCGGTTTTTATTTCCATAGAGCCTCAAATAACCATGGAAGATTATCCAAAAGCCCCCTTATACCGGGGAAACCCTGATAAAAAACAAATTGCTTTTTTAATCAATGTTGCCTGGGGAAATGAATATATAGAAGAGATGCTGGAAGTGCTGGACCGTTACCAGGTTAGCTGCACATTTTTCTTCGTGGGGAAGTGGGCTGAAAAGAATCCGGAACTGGTCAGGCAGATTGTTTCCAGAGGACATGAAGCAGCCAATCATGGATATTCAGATTCTGTATTAATGTCTCAGCTATCTCCGGAGGAAATGGAAAGAGATATTGAAAAAACCAACCATATTGTAAGAGAGTTGACAGGAGTCAATCCTGTATTTTTCAGCTCACATTGTGGTGAGCTGAATGAAGACCTTTTAGAAGCCTGCGGTAGGTTGAATATGAGAATGGTGATGTGGTCCCTGGATACGGTAGACTGGAAGCTTCCCGGGGCGGAAGTTATGGCTGAAAAAATTTTAGCCGGAGCCCACAATGGCGCCACAGTGTTAATGCATCCTACGGAGCAGACACCAGCGGCTTTAGAAATTATGATTCCAGGGCTTCAGGAACAGGGCTTTACACTGGTTTCGTTATCTCGTTTGATAGATCCGGATTATCATTAAACAGAAACCAAAAGAAACCAGGGGGACGGTTCTCCTGGTTTACTACAAAATCATCTTTTAAAGAAAAGGTGCAGGAGAACCGTCCCCCTGGTTGCCAGATTAAAGAAAAGGTGCCCGGAGAACCGTCCCCCTGGTTGCCAGATATTTAATGGAAGGTGTGGCATGAAAAAAATTAATCTATATATACAGTTAACCAGCATAATTGCCTTTTTGGGACTTCTCCTCTTCCTTTTTTTCTTCTATAATGTAGGGGAATCTTTAGAGAGGCATTTTTATGGAGTAAAGCCCGGGGTTACCCTGGAGGGAAAGGACCTGTCGGGATTTCTCCGCCGGGAGGTGGAGGAACTGGTCAAAAAAAGAGCGGAAGAAGAAAGAGTTATTCCTCAAAATGCATATATCAACCGGGAAAATGGTGAAGTGGTACCCGAAGTGATTGGAAGGGAAGTAGAAATTTTACATACCGTAAACCAGGTCATGGAAGCAGAAGAAAATACCAGTGTACCCATCATTACCGTGGAGCTTTACCCTGAAATTACGGCAGAATTACTTCATTCCATCGATACTCTGAAAGGAAGTTACTTTACGTGGATGGGGTCCGGTCACAGCAGAGTGACCAATATCATGGTAGCGGGAGAAGCTATCAATAATACCCTCATGCATCCGGGCCAGGTTTTTTCCTTCAATAAGACCGTAGGTCCCCGCACAGCGGAACGGGGATACCATTATGCTCCCATTATTGTAAGGGGATCAATGGTTCTGGGCCTGGGAGGCGGCATATGTCAAACTTCATCCACCCTCTATAATGCTGTTTTGGAATCAGGGTTGGAAGTGGTGGAACGCTATCCCCACAGCAAGCCCGTGGGATATGTGCCCCGGGGCAGGGATGCTACCGTAGCTGACCACCTGGACTTTAAATTTAGAAATAATACTAACCAGTTTCTCTTGATAAAGGTCAGCAGCTATGGAGGGAAAATAGAAGCACAGATCTGGACCAATTAATTATGGGAAAATACCGTTGACAAGCATACTACATTGTTCATGAGAGAAAATTAAAAAAACGTTCACTTTATGAAAATAATGCTGATCCTCAGGATTACCTTTCTAATTTCATGAGGATTTGAGAAAACTATTTACTCATTGCAGGAGAATCATACTTCATGTGGAATACATGTGCTAATATTCATCACAGGAGATGAGGCTAAAATGGAAGAGGTTGTATTAAAGATTGTGCAGCTGGAAGAGGCCCGGGACCTACCCCTGCCCAATTATGCCAGCCCTGGTTCCGCAGGAATGGACATAAGAGCCGCCAACCCACAGGACATAATTATTCAACCGGGGAAACACGGGCTGGTTCCTACAGGGTTAAAACTGGAGATCCCCAGAAACTATGAGGGCCAGGTGCGGCCCAGAAGCGGCCTGGCGTTAAAACACGGCATAACACTGCTCAATACACCTGGGACGATTGATTCCGACTACCGGGGTGAAATCAAAGTGATTCTTATTAACCTGGGCAGTGCTCCTTACACCATAAAAAGAGGAGACCGGATTGCTCAATTAGTTCTGGCCCGGGTATCCAGGGCACATGTGGTAAAGGTTTCAGAAATTCCCGAAACTCAAAGGGGAGAGGGAGGATTCGGACACAGCGGAGTATAATTCTTTCCAAGTGACATCCTCACGGGGTCAATAGACCCCAAAGATTCCCGCCGGTATTTTCTAAAAAAATACATCCACGGATGTGTTTTTTTCATGCGACAGCGGGACAGTTTCACGAATGCGAAAAGCGGGGATAGCTCTCAAATGTCGCAAAAAATGTAATTTAAAATACATCCGCGGGATGTATTTTCTTCATTATAAACAGCTTGTTTGCATATGAATAGGTAGGAGGGTTCATATGGTAATCCACTTTTTTATCTTTATTGCTTTATTATCGCTTTCGGTTTCAAAGAGAGTTCGCCTGAGGAAGTTAAGAATGGCAGGTTATCAGAATCTTCCTACTGATCCCCTGGAATCCCCAGTATCCAGAGCTGTTTCAGAAATGCTGGGGGTAGCCGGTGGAATATACCTGGCCCTTTTAATGCTGGTATCTTTTTTGCAAATAAAAATTCCTTCTATGATAAATATGTTTGGAATGGAAATAGAACCACTGGCCTTAATTTCAATTATCATTACTTTGTTTCAACCATATGTAGGGGAACTAAAACAATACTGGGGAGGGTAAAAATGTATTTAAGCAAGCTGGAGGGAAAAGAAATTATTAACTTATATGACGGTACTCGAATGGGGACACTGGGTACTGCAGAGCTGCTTTTTGATCCGGAGAGCGGAGATATCAAGGCTCTGCTGCTTCCCGGTTTTCAGGGATTTTTAAAATTTCAAAACAAAGAAGAAATAACCATTCCCTGGGAGGCCATCCGTAAAGTTGGAACGGATATGATGCTGGTTGACCTTCGTCCTGAGAGGAGAAGGGCGAGAAATGAAAGGGGTCAGGTATAAGAATTATTGGTTGCGGCAATACTAAACGTTGAAAATTTACCAAAAAAGGAGGTACAAATTATGGAAACCACTGTAATAGGAGTTATGAATGACCACAGCCGCGCCGAAGAAGCCGTCAGGTCTCTACGGGAAGAAGGATTTAGAGAGAATGAAATATCCATTGCTGCCAGGGACGAAGAAGGAGGCGCTGATCAGGGCGGAGAGGAACGCTCTTTCGACGACCAAAACTTATCTGACGGTACTGCTACCGGCGGTGCCATCGGTGGAGTTGCAGGTCTGCTTATGGGTGCCGGTGCCCTTTTGATCCCCGGGGTCGGGCCTATTATTGCCGCAGGTCCCTTAGCGGGAGTTCTGACCGGAGCAGTAACCGGTGGGATTGCCGGAGGGTTGATTGACCTGGGTATCCCTGAAGAAAGAGGAAAGCATTATGAGGAAAGAGTAAAGCAGGGAGATATCCTGGTAGCAATAAAGACTGATGAAAATAAAGTGGATACCGCAGCTTCTGTTCTAAGAAAGTATGGAGCGATGGATGTAGAGAGCCATTCCCAATAAAAAAATACAGGTGTTACGAGAAAAACGCGTTTATATAACGCGTTTTTTTTTGTTTTCACCTCACACAATGTAAGGGAAATACATATTATTATAGTAACCTATTTCCGTGGATTTACAGGAGGGTGAACATATGAATATTAAAGTTACTATACTGGGAGGCGATGACAGAGAAATAGAAGTTGCAGCAAAGCTGGAAGAGATGGGGTTCCAGGTGCGAACCGTGGGTTTCGATAATTATCCGGGAGAATTTTCCTATAAAAATATGTCTATTAAAGAGGCAATCAGTTCTGCACAGGTAATTATTGCACCCTTAGCGGGAACAGATTATAAAGGAAAATTGTACGCCACACATGCTCAAAAAGAAATTTATTTAACAGAAGAAATTTTAAGTGAAGTAAATACAGGAGCGCTTTTTTTAATTGGCAGGGCCAAGGGAATTTTAAAAGATGTACTGGAAGCAAAAGGGGTAACGGTGGTTGAAGTAGGGGAGATGGACGAAGTAGCCATATTAAACTCTATTCCCACTGCAGAGGGAGCCATCCAGATTGCCATGGAAAACACGCCCATAACCATACATCGAAGTCAATCCCTGGTTTTGGGGTTTGGCCGCTGCGGTATTACTTTGGCCAGGACACTGCATGCCCTGGGTGCCAGGGTAACTGTAGCAGCCAGAAATGAAGCGGATCTGGCCCGGGCCTGGGAAATGGGCTTTATACCGCTGCATGCAAAAGAATTAAATAAAAAGCTGGGAAGTTTCGAAATTAT
>SKNC01000039.1 GCA_007120745.1 Bacillota bacterium | reverse complement strand
GTCGCTAACCAGTTCGTTCGCCTTGACTCCTTAACGCTGACCTTTTACTTCGGTCGTTTAAGGAATTGTTAGGGATTTATTAACCTCAGTCAATAAATCGCCTTGGCTTAAATTTTTGACTCCGGTTCGAAAACCAGAGTCTAGTGAGTCCTGTTTAGTTTTCAAAGAACAGTGCCTCATTCCCCCGAGGCACGAATCTAATATTAACATGTTTTTTTGACACTGTCAAGCTTTTGGGAAAAGATTTTAGAATGCCCGTAAATAAAGACCTGGTAAACCATAGAACGGAGCAAAACATTAAAAATGTTCGACAAATTATTTAGGGGAAGTGAAATATCAATTATAAAAAATCATTATGCCTCTATATAGAAATTTTTATGATTGGTACGTAATAGTATGTGTTAAAATAGTGATAACTATGTTACACGTTTAATTTTTTTTAATTTTACTCAAACTAACGTAGAAGGGAGGCAAACCAATGAGTGAAGAAATCTTAGTTTATACCAAAAATGGCTGCCCCTACTGCAAGGCGCTTATGGAAGAATATAATGAGAAACAAATAAGCTTTAAAGAAATTGACGTAACAAAGGACAGAGATGCCCTGGTTTATGTCAAAAACATCCTGAATGCAGAAAAAGTCCCCGTAGTAGTAAAAGGAGGCATACTGGACTCCATAGGTCACCATGGACAGGGTTGAAGGATTTAATTTTCAGCCGTGGGCTGTTCAACCTGATGTTCATTATACCCGAATTCTTTTACAAAGGCTTCAATAAATACATTTTTTACTTCTTTGAAATGTACAGGAATTTCTAAAACCTTTTCCATCGATGTAATTCCCAAATGACTGATTCCGCAGGGAATAATATACCTGTAATGGTCCAGGTTAGTGCTGATGTTCAATGCCAGACCGTGATAACTAACCCAGCGTTTTACGCCGATACCCACAGCACAAATTTTCTGATTGGAAACCCAGACTCCAATAAATTCTGGGTTTCGTTCGGCAGCAATTCCAAAATATTTTAAAGTGGAGACCACCGTTTCCTCATACTTATGTATTAAGTGGTGCAGATTTATGCCGCGAGAACCCATATGAAGGATAGGGTATGCCACTAACTGACCTGGACCATGGTAGGTTACCGCTCCCCCCCGGTCCACTTTTTCCACGGAAATACCGGCTTCTCTCAGCTTCTCCTCCGAGGCCAGGATTTCTGTGCGGCTGCCCCGGCAGCCTATGGTAAATACCGGCGGATGGCTGACCAGTATGAGAGTATCCGGTATGATATTTTCTGCCCGTTCTTTTGCCAACCGGTGCTGCAGCTTATATCCTTCCTGATAACTTCTCTCCCCCCAGTCTATAATTTGCAGCATATATAATGACCACCTTTAAAAAACTTCTTTTGATTCTTCACAATTATACATACTATTATTTATACATAATGCCCAAAAAATAAGGAAAAACACCTTTGAGTAGAAGCCATTAAAAGAAGTGTTTTCCCAATATTTTTATTCCTATATTTTCCTATGTTTTCGTATGTTTTAAGCTCCGCCGGTATCCTCCCGGGGACGAAGGGTGGGGAAAAGCAGAACATCCCTGATGGAAGGGGAATCCGTCAGCAGCATCACCAAACGGTCAATTCCAATCCCCAGTCCTCCCGCAGGAGGCATCCCATACTCCAGGGCAGTAATGAAGTCCTCATCCATCATGTGAGCTTCTTCATCTCCCGCCTCTCTCTTTTCCACCTGCTTTTTAAACCTTTCCCTCTGATCAATGGGATCAATCAATTCTGTGAAGGCATTGGCAATTTCGCTGCCGGCCATAAAGGCTTCAAAACGATAGGTGAAATTAGGGTCATCCTTCTTCCGTTTGGCCAGAGGAGATACTTCCAGGGGATAATCCATAATAAATATGGGTTGAACCAGGTGCCTCTCCACAAAATGTTCAAAGAACAGGTTGATTACCTCTCCCCGCACGGTGTCGTTATACACTTCCAGCTTATGCTTGCGGGCCAGTTTCAGACATTCCTCATCGGTGGTGATGGTGCTGAAATCATAATCCGAGTATGTTTTTATGGCTTCCAGCATGGTCATCCGGGGCCAGGGTGGAGTTAAATCCATATCCTTTCCCTGGTAGGTAATCTGAAGGGTACCCAAAACCTTTTCCGCCGCATGGGCCACAAGGTTCTCCGTAAGCTCCATCATGTCATGATAGTCGGCATTGGCCTTATAAACTTCAATGGAAGTAAATTCCGGGTTGTGTTTGGTAGAAATCCCTTCATTTCTAAATATTCTTCCTAATTCATAAACCCGGTCAAAACCTCCTACCAGAAGCCTCTTTAGATGAAGTTCCGTGGCAATCCTCAGATAAAGGTTCATCTCCAGGGTATTGTGATATGTAACAAAGGGCCGGGCACTGGCTCCCCCGGTTATGGTATGCATAGTGGGGGTTTCTACTTCCAAATACCCCTGATGATTTAAAAAGTCCCGAATGGATTGAATGATTCTACTTCTAAGAATAAAAACCTTTTTTACCTGGGGGTTTACAATCAGGTCCAGGTATCTCTGCCGGTAGCGCAGTTCCACATCCTTTAGCCCGTGCCACTTTTCCGGCAGAGGCCGCAGGGACTTGGAAAGCAGTTGAAATTCAGTAATAGAAACCGTAATTTCTCCCTTTCGAGTTCGAAATACCTTCCCCTTTACGCCGATAATATCTCCGATGTCCAGGAGCCTGTAACATTCATAGGCCTCTTCCCCCAGGTCATCCAGCCTGGCATAAATTTGAACCTGGCCGCTTTCATCCTGGAGGTTGGCAAAACCCGCTTTCCCGTGACCTCTCATGGTCATAATTCGACCGCTGACACTTACCTCTTTACCTTCCAGTTCTTCAAAATGTTCCAGTATTTCCTGAGCCTGATGACTCACCGAATACTTTTCTCCAAAGGGTTCTACCCCGCGGCCATACAGCTCCTTTAATTTCTCATGCCTTCTTAAGATCAATTCATGGACAGTTTCCTGGCTCATAACAAAACCTCCAGCAGGTATATTATTGTGAACGTTTTTTCGTTCCCGGATATAATATTATCTTATTTAGTGCGGGGTTGAAAGGGTTTATTCGAAAAAATGTAGAGAAATTGAATAAATCTCTTATATTACGAAACATCCCCTGATAAGACATAAGACAAGGGAAAGGTTCTCTTGTCTTATGGTAAAACTTTCTATTGAGCCGATGTTCGGCCTGTATTTACTTTTTAATGCTCATAATCTGGTATTTGATAATTCCTGCAGGAACAGAAACCTCTACGATACTTCCCACCGGCTGACCTAAAATGGCTTTTCCCACCGGAGATTCATTGGATATTTTATTATCCCCGGGATTGGCCTCGGCAGTCCCTACAATGGTATAATCAATATCCTCGTTATATTCCAGGTCCCTCAAGGTCACTGTACTTCCCACACTCGCTACTTCCGTATTAATTTCTCCCTCGTCTATCAGTGTGGCATTCCGCAGCATTTTCTCCAGGGTGATAATTCTTCCCTCAATAAAGGCCTGCTCATTTTTTGCATCCTCATATTCCGAGTTTTCACTGATGTCCCCAAAATCAATTGCCACCTTAATCCGTGAAGCAACCTCTTTTCTCTTGACAGACTTTAAATGTTCCAGTTCCTTCTCCAGTTTTTCTAACCCGCTGTGCGTGAGTATAACTTCTTTGCTTACCATCCATTGATTTCTCCTTTACTTAGGGGTTCCCCTTTAATCTTTATATTGATACCGCTATTATTTTCCCTTCCTGCCTGCTTCCCTTTGATTTTACTCTTTCACTGTTAAATTCATCGGCCTACACTTCATATACGTTATGATCTACCGGGCAATTCCTTATCATTCCCATTTATCCTTTTAACAAATACCTTATAACTTTCCCCACCCTATCCTGTATTTCCTAAAATCAAGTATATGTTACTGTATACTATTTATTCGGAATCAGGATTGTTTAAAATCTAACTTATTTGGTAAATAGATAAATATAGTGTCAAGGATTTCCTTGACACTGCTTAAATACCTTTATTTATTGCCACTGCCTGAAATTATTCCTAACATTATAGAATAGAAAAATATTTTTGTCAAACAACAGGCCACTTTTAAAATATTTAGAATCGTCATGCAATTATTTTTGTTAAGCAAATATTCGTTACCTATTGGGCTTTTTCCTGCTCAAAAAACATTAAAATATTTTAAAATTTAGTCAATTTTTCCTTTTTCCCCTGGCTCTTTCTTTAATGGCCTGAATCTCTTCCGGTGTTACTGCTTTTTCAAAACTCCTGAATCCGGCCAGCTTGAACCCATGTTTTTCAGCCATCCGATTTATTTCATCAATTTGAGGAACCCGAATATCCCTTCCCAGGGAAAAACTCTCAAACCGGTTTTCCATGGCCAAAATCATGGTTTCCGCCATACATGCATAAGAGGTTTTGGGAGGGAACCCGAAATTAAAATTAAACTCCACATCATCCCCGGGAACCTGCACCACTCCACCTTCAATTACTAAGATATCATCCCGCTGTTCCGCCACCTTTTTGGAAACATCCCGGGGACGGGCCACATCACATACCACAGCTCCAGGTTTCAAGTCACTGATATCAAAAACCGCTTCAGCAGAGCCGGTAACCGTAATAATAATGTCCGCCGCAGGAACCGCCCGTTTCACATTGGAGGTAACCCGGACTGCCAGTCCGTTCTCCATCATGATACGGTCCGCCAGGTCTTCCAGTTTCCTCTGGCTGCGGGCTAATAAAGTCATATACCTGGCATCTCTGGCTAAAATGCGGGCTGCAGCACTGCCAATACTCCCGGTAGCTCCAACAATGAGAATTTCTGCCTGGTCCATATCCACTCCCATCAGGCGGGCGGCTTCTCTTGCTCCCTGCAGTGCTGTTGCCACGGTATAGCTGTTTCCCGTGGTAACTGCTGCTTTTAAATTTTGGGCCACGGTAATGCCCGCATCTCCCACCACAGAAGTCATGGCCCCCAGGCCGATGACATCTGCCCCTAGTTCTTCCGCCTTTTTTCCGGACTTAATAATCTTTTCCAGCACGTAATCCTCCGGCAGGGTAACCATCTGGTTGGAGTTCAGGGGACAGGAAACAAACCAGCCCGAAGTCTCTCCATGGCGAGACTTTATCCCTGTTATCTCCGAAATTTTCATGGGCGGTATCATTTTAACCAAATTCTCCACCAGTTTTTTGGGCCAGCGGCGCATAAATTTAAATTTTCGATATACATCCTCCAGCTCAATGGGGTGTATAATAAATGCAAATTTTCCCAAGTTCGTAAAGCTCCCTTCACCTAATTATTGTTGCCAGTTATAGAACTGGATTAATATTTAATAGAATAATTCCACGATATTGAGTTTACGGATTTAAGAGTTCAATCCGGGGAGCAAAGTTAATCCTGGACAGAAGGTCGCTGTATTCACTGGAAGTCAACTCCGTATCCTTTCCGGAAATTGCCACCAGCAGGGCCTCCATTACGTTGGTTCCAAAGGACCTCCCCTTGATTTCCGGGGTAGTGGTCACCAGGTATTTGATTCCCCGGTCTTTCAGCAGCTGCACATCGTCAGCCGTTACCGTATTGGTAATAATGCTTTTCCCCTCCAGCCGGGAGGGCATATACCTGCGAATGAAGTGAAAATCTCCGGCGATGATATCCGCCTCCAAAAAGTACTGTGGATATTTGGGCTTCATCTCATCCTGTTTTGAGCCCGTGGGATAGAGGTATTTAAAGGGGAGCAGCCGTAAAACCGGCACAATAGCCCGAGCCACATAGTAGAGGGTCCTCAAGCTCCTAAGGGGAATGGGCAGCCCCAGGGTAAACATTAAGTCCCCCAAAATCATTTTACATCCCAATGAATCCAGGCTCTGGGCCATGCCGAAACGGTCCACGGCACACATCATGAGAACCTTTGTGTCTTTTTGAATCAGTTGGGTATTATCCACCAGGTGCTGAACAACCTTACGTTCCAGGGTATTCTTCAGGCCGGAACCATCCACAATGGGAGACTCCTTGGCTGCAGAAGCAATCACCTGGGCTTCCCTCATGATGTAGCGCTTTTCGCCGGCAAAAATATAGAGGTCCATACCCCCCAGGCCAAAGGCTTCTACCTTTCCATCCAGTTCCCTGATCATCTTGACCATGGCATCCAAATCTCCGTTTGTCCCAATTCGTTCCACTTTAAATGTTTCACCCATAAGTTCAATTTCCACGCTGTGGTTTCGTTTGGAAGAACCCAAACTGACACTGATTACATGTTTCAAAGGAAACCCTCCGTCCAGTTACGTACTTTTCATTTTAAAGAAGAAATAATTCTTTTGATTTCCCCGGCATCCACGTACACATCCTCTGTAAGAGGAGACCTGCCGATTTCTAGAGAAACCACTTCCTTATCCAAAAAAGATTCCACAATTTTAATTCTCTCATCGGAACCAATAATGATGACGGTGTCGTAATCCCGCAGTTCCTTGATAATCTCCATCAGGCGATTGAACAGTTCAACACCACTGCTGCTGTCTAAAAAGAAACGCCTCTCTGCCTCTGTCATCAGTAAAACAAAATCGATGCCCTCCTGTGAAGCCACCTTTTTTAATTCCTCTTTGTTCTTTACCGGGAAGCCAATGAGGGCAATCTTTCCACCCCTGCGCACTTCCCCCACATTTTCTAACCGGGAAATAAAGCTGCGGTCCAATCCCAAAATCTCCGCCGTCTCCCTTTGGGAATTCCCCTGGCTTCTCAGATTCACTACCCTGTCAATCATGGTATAAATTTTTTCCTTGCTGACCAGCTTGTTGCCGATTCTAACCAGTTTCATTCCCGTACCCCCTTTACTAACCGTGGGATTCTCCCGTATTATTTATTTCCTGTGAAAAGACCCGGCAGAAGCATCATCTATTTCCCGTGCACAGTTTTGTGTACAAATTTTATCATTTCTTTATATAAATAACAACAAAAAATCCTCTACACAAGAAAAATTCTCCCTGATAGTTAGAGGAGAGAACCTTTAACAAAATTTTTTAAAAGAATCTGCATATCCCTTACCCGTTCACATTTGTTTATCTCTCTTCGAAGGTGTCCCGCTCCAGGAAAATCTCTAAAATACCAGGAGGCATGTTTTCTCATTTCTCTTACGCCGGTATGCTCCCCTTTACGTTCTACCAGCAGAGAAAGGTGTTTCAGGGAAGTTTCTATGACCTCCTCCAGAGAGGGCGCAGGCAGCAGGCTGCCGGTTTCCAGGTAGTGCCTGCACTGCTGAAAAATCCAGGGGTTTCCCAGGGCTCCCCGGCCAATCATAACCCCATCACAGCCGGTTTCCTGAAGCATCCACAAGTAATCCCGGGGTTCCCTGACATCCCCGTTTCCCACTACCGGTATGCTGACCTTTTCTTTCACTGCTTTTATAATTCCCCAGTCGGCCTTCCCTGCGTAAAACTGTTCCCGGGTTCTCCCGTGCACGGTAATCCAGTGAAGTCCCGCTTCCTCCGCAAAGACTGCCAGGGAAAGGGAGGAAACATCTTCCTCGGACCAGCCTTTCCTAATTTTTAGAGTTACGGGAATTTCCACAGCCTGAGAAACGGAATTTATGATAGACCGGGCCAGGGGCAGGTTTTTCATAAGGGCTGCCCCATCCCCGTTCTTCACAATTTTTGGGGTAGGACAGCCCATATTAATATCAATCCAATCAAATCCATGCTCCTCCCCGGCACAGGCCGCTTCGGCCATGAGTCCAGGGTCAGAACCAAAAATTTGGAGGCCTATGGGCCTCTCATTTTCCTGAAAAAACATAAGCTCCACAGACCTTTTGGCTTTCTCCAAAAGGCCCCGGGCATTAACCATTTCGGTAATAACCAGGTCACAGCCCAGTTCCCGGGCGATGATCCGAAAGGCCGAATTGGTTACCCCGGCCATGGGAGCTAATAATATAGGATTATATAATTTCAATTTGTTTATGTACATTCAAATAGTTCCGCTTATAAATGAGTTGATGTGAACGTAAATAATGCTTAAACTCCTGAAGCATTATCCATTCATAGTCTTTCTTTGTTCCTGAATAGACTCCTGAGCCGACGGCAGGACAAACAGTTCTTCCTGGGGGACCTGAAGAATTTCCGTCATTTTTTTTAACAGGTCAACGTTGGGGTACTTTTTCCCTCTTTCAATGTTGCTCAGCATGCTCACGGAGATTCCCAGCCTGTCAGCCATGTTTTTTTGTGTAAAACATTTCAGCCGTCTAAGACCCCTAATGCGCTTTCCCAGATGAATTGACATAAGCACACCCCCTAAATTTTTTCATTTACAACAAATTTTTAACTGTTATTACAATTTTATAATTAAATTGTCAAAAAGTCAAAGAAAATCGCATTATAGCATATTAAATCACGTAAAACAGCAAAAATTCCCGTTAACATTTTTTGTGAGATACTGTTACATTTCATTATTGAACTACTCCCACTTAACATCTTCGAGGTTTGAAGAGGGAGATTCCGGCTATCTAACCGAAACCAAGCATCCCGTCAACAAGGGCTTGTAGGCAAATATGGTAACGTAAACACGCTAC
>SKNC01000098.1 GCA_007120745.1 Bacillota bacterium | reverse complement strand
TCAGGATGAAATTGTTAGCATATCCTTCTACAGCAATGCAGACATACAGCAAAGAAGCTCTTAGATATCTTCTGCTCATTTCCCGGTCATCAGGGTGTTTCCTCGCTACCTTTAAAAAAAACTTGGAGTCACTTAACATCTCTTCAGGAATATCAACATTTACCGCCAGCAAATTTATCACCTCATATTTTTTTAGATATACAAAAGATAGCCCAAAAGGTCGCCTTTTATACATCATAAAAAAACAGCCGTGTTTTTATACAAATTATAATTATTCTACCTTTTTTATCCCGGATTTTTTTTAATGATAAGGCAATGCTAAAAACGGGAGGTGCTTACTTTGAAAAAAGACAATACCAGTATGCTGGTTGGCGGACTGGGTTTGCTGGTTACAGGAGTTGGGGCAGCTCTGTTCCGTGGTAAGGCGAAAGCTGGAGTAGTTGGTTTTGGCCTGGCCCACGTGATATTGGGCGGCCTGGATATGGTACGGCAAAAAATCAGCCGCTCATAATAATCTCCCGGGCAGCACCATCAGGTGCTGCTTTTACATAAGAACAAAAAACAAGACAAGAGACAAGGGAGGGGACGCAAAGACAAGGGGACGGTTCTCTTGTCTCATCAGTATTGTTTATATTGCAGGCACTTCTTATATACTTAGTTTAACAAGTTAAATGGTTTAAAAATTAAAAGTCATTCCGTCATAAGCGGATATCACCTTAACTCCTGTTTCCCGAGTTAACTGTTCCGCCAGTTTTCCAGGATTTTTCCGCAGCATGGTTAATCCAAAGTGAGTAATAATCGCCTTTTGTGGTTTGAGCTGCTCTATAATTGTGCGGCAGTTTTCAAAATCCAGGTGTTCTATGTTGGAATATCCCGGGTGCTCATAAAGAACTACATTGATGATCAGGAAATCTGAATGATAATACTCTGTTAACTCCGGAAAAAAAGCGGTATCTGAAATAATGGAAAGTTTTTTATCCCTTAATATAAACTTCAAACCATAGGTCTCAACAGAATGCAAGTGTTTAACAGGAGTTGATACTTCAATATCCCCGATTGTATATGCTCCACCTTCCTGTAAAATCTCTACTTTTTCCAAAGATTTTAAAAGATAACTGAAAACAACCGGCTCCTTACAGGAAATGGCATCCGAAGGAGCTAGCAGCGTTCCCTTTTGATTTATTCTTCCGCCAGTCATGGCTTCTATCATAATATTTGCATCGGAAGAATGGTCCAGATGCCTGTGGGTAAGTATAATGGCATCCAGAGCTTCCGGATTCAATTTAGGCCTGCTGGAAAAACAGCGAACCAGGGTCCCGGGCCCCGGGTCAACCATTATGTTTTTACCTTGAAAAGAGCACCACAGTCCCCCCGAATAACGGAGCTGCCTGGATACCACGTAACGAGCTCCGCCGGTACCAAGAAATTTTATGGTATTCACCTGAGAATCCATGGTCTGTTTCCTTTCATATTATTTCTGCTTACATTTCTTGAAAGTCAAACAGTTCGGCTCCACATACCGGGCAGCACCACTCTTCAGGTAGATCATCAAATATGGTTATAGGGTCTACTCCCCGGTCAGGATCAGCAATTTCCGGATCATAAATATAACTGCAGACGGTACATATAAATTTTTGCATTTAAATACCACCTTGTATAAAATATTTAAGTTCATCTATAAATATTTTTCCAAAAATTATTTTTTTCCTTCAGGTAATATTTATTTTTTAAACCAACATGTTTCTCCCTTACTATTGAATGAGCCCTTGATCAACTAAAAATTCAGCGGCTACCGCCTCTGGCTGCATGCCTTCCACGGCTACCTTTTTGTTCAGTTCCATCAGTGTATCCGCATCCAGGAGAGAGGAAAGCTCCCTAAACACCTCTTCAAGTTCCGGGTATGTGTCCAAAATCTCCTTTCGAATTACAGGAGCAGGGTTGTATGCCGGGAAAAACTGCTGGTCATCCTCCAGTACATGAAGCCCAAACTGGACAATTCGGCCCTCTGTGGCATCCCCAATTCCCACATCAGCCAGATTCCGTCCTACCGATTCGTAGGTAAGTCCTAACTCAACGAACTGCAGTTGATCGCGATCAAACTGAAATTCATAATGGTTTTCAAAGGGTTCCAATCCATCCTGGCGCTCATACCATTCCGAGGGTAAGGACATTCTTAACGGCTCTTCTGCCTTACCTATGTACTCTGCCAGCTGTGATATTTTGGTCCACTGATACTGGTCATAAAGGTCTGATGAAATAAAAATTACATGAGTATTGTTGGCCGGAGCATAGTCCAACCATAACAGATTATTTTCCTCCAGGTCCCAATCCCTTACCCTGCGGAAGGCTTCTTCCCCATCGGCAACGGCTTCATCTCCCATCACTACCACCAGAGCGGTTCCGGTATATTCCCAATAAACATCAACTTCTCCCGAGGTGATGGCCGGTCTCATTACCGCAACTTCTCCCAGGCCCACTTCGTCCACCACTTCATAACCCCGATCCCTCAAAAGCTCTACTGTCAGATTCCCCATGATTATGGCCTCTACAAAAGTTTTTGAACTCACCACGATGGGTCTTTCCTCTCCACCGGGGTCTCCGGTGCCCATGCACCCGGTCAAGCTCAGGGCCAGCACTGCCGCAATTAATATAAAGCTGAAAAATTTCATCTTTTTTTTCATAATTTACACCTCCGTTTTTTTAAAAATCTTTTCATTTGTACCTGAAAACTTATTTAAGATGGCGGGGAATAAGAAAAAGCTCCAGCAGCGTCAATCCGCGGTCAATCACCACCGCCATGGCTCCTACAATCAAGGTTCCTGCTAAAATAAATTCCGGCCAAAACATATCTATCCCGGCAAATATAACCCTGCCCATGCCCCCTCCTCCTACCAGGGAGGCCAGGGTTGCGGTTCCCACCAGGAGGACGGAAGAGGTTTTAAGCCCTGCCATGATTACCGGAACACTCAAGGGAAGCTCCACCTGGTAAAACAATTCCCACTGATTCATCCCCATGCCCCGGGCTGCCTGCCGAACCTCTTCAGGAACCCCCAGGATTCCCGCAATAGTATTTCGTACTATGGGAAGAAGGGAATAGATTATCAGGGCTACCGCAGCGGGTCTAAACCCCAGGCCAAAAACAGGCATAAATATGGAGATGACCGCCAGGGGAGGAATAGTCTGCCCTGCGTTCAAGAAAAACATCACCCTCCCGGCATATTTGCGAAACCGGGGGCGGGTGAGCATAACCCCCAGGGGGAAGGCAATCAGCACGGTAAAAAACAAAACTACCCCCACCAGTTGTAAATGCTCCAGCACGTGAGGAGGAGAGCGGTCAATTAAAGCGACTAAAAACCGTTCAACATTCATTTTCATGCTCCCTGATTGTACTGATGTGTTTTTTAATATCCTGCCAGGTAATAATTCCTACAAAGCGGTCTTCCTTTAGAATCCCCACCACGTCAGAGTTTCTTTTCATCATGGTTTCCAAAGCAGTCTTTACCGGCTGAAATCCATCAATAAAGCAGGTGCCCTTTTCTAAGATTTCTTTTACGGGCATGCCCTTTTTTATGTTTTCCAGGGTAAAATATTTAATGCTTTCATTTCCGTTGGGTTTAATGAATCCAACGGTTTTGCCTGACTCCTGCAGGACCTGAACTGCTCTATCCATCTGGCTTTCCTGGAGCAGGACCGCTTCACTCATCAGGGCTTCCGCCCGGGTTAAATTCAAAAGCTTTACGCCCCGGTCCTCCCCCAGAATGTTTACAACAAAATCGTTGACAGGGTGAGACAGCACCTCCAGGGGGGAATTGTACTGTACCAGCCTGCCTTCATTTAAGACAGCAATCCTGTCCCCCATTTTTATGGCTTCATTAATGTCATGGGTTACAAAGCAGACCGTCTTTTTTACTTGCTGCTGTAAATTAAGGAACTCTTCCTGAAGCCGGTTTCTCACAATAGGGTCTACGGCGCCGAAGGGTTCGTCCATCAACAGTATGGGAGGGTCCGCTGCCAGAGCTCGGGCTACACCCACCCTCTGCATCTGCCCTCCACTGAGCTGGTGAGGAAACTTTTCATAGACCTGTCCCGGATCCAGGCCCACCATCTCCAAAAGATTTATGACCCGGCTTTTAATTTTCTGTTCAGACCACCGGAGAAGTCGGGGGACCAGGGAAACGTTTTCCCCTATGGTTCGGTGAGGAAGCAGGCCTATCTGCTGAATTACATATCCAATACCCCGGCGGAGCCGGTCGGGGTCCTCCTGCTGTATGTCTCTACCTCCCACCATAATTGTGCCCGAAGAGGGTTCCTCCAGCCGGTTGATCATTCTCAATATGGTGGTCTTCCCGCACCCGGAAGGGCCCACCATGGCACAGATTTCACCGTCTTTAACCTCCATGGAAACTCCCCGTACTGCAGGTACAGGAGAGTTTAAAAACGTTTTATTAACATCTATCAGCTGTATCACGGCGGACAACTCCTTACTATCCCTGATCCTGTTTAAACCCGACCGGGGGTCAAGCGTTTTTCCAGAAGACCCAGTATATAGTCCAGAAGCACTGCAATGATGGATACAATAACAGCACCGGTAATAATCATGTTGTAATCTGACCGGGCAATGCCGTGCTGAATCAAACGCCCCAGGTTTCGTTCCCCTATATAGGTAGCTACCGTAGCCATACCTGTAATTAAGACTACCGTAACTCTGATTCCAGCAAAAACCACCGGCAAAGCCAGGGGAATCTGTATTTCTAAAAGTATTTGACGCCAGGACATTCCCATACCCCTTCCCGCCTCAATAACCCAGGGGTCCACGGACTTTACCCCCCGGTATACATTCCTTACCAGGGGCATCATGGCATACATAATCAGGGCCAGGGCAGCGGACCGGCGGCCCAGTCCCAGCTGAGGTAAAGTCATAAACAGGCCGTACAAAGATATGCTGGGTATACAAAATAATATATTGCTGAAGCTGAGCACAGGTTCAGCAATCCGCTGGTACCTGCTGATTAGAAGGCCGGTCAAAAACCAAAGAACCAAAGAAAACAGCATCACGGTGATAACCAGGGAAAAATGATTGAGCGTATACTCTAAAATTCTTTGTTGATTTGAGATAATAAACCGAATGACCTGCATCTCTACCCCCTGCTCTTTTTTCTATGAGAAACATGAGGCTATCGGTACTCCGGGTTAGGATGATCAAAACGGCAGCCGGCCTCCCATTTGGAACGCTGATTTCCATGAGCCGGGATGCCGCCCTGGTCTTTTAGCATTCTGGCCAGGTGCATAAGGTTCCAGGTCATAAAGGTGGTGTTGCGGTTGGTGAAGTCATTTTCCGGCGCTCCCGAATTTTCGTCCAGGTAAGATGGTCCTGGCCCGATTTCTCCCACCCACGCGGCATCCGCCTGGGGCGGAATAACATAGCCTAAATGCTGTAAAGAATATAAAATATTCATGGCGCAGTGCTTGGGACCGTCCTCATTTCCGGTGATGATGGTACCGCCTACCCGACCGTAATATATGTATTGACCTTCATCATTCAGGTCCCCCGAACTTGAATAGAGCCGTTCCATCACCTTGGTGCAGACCGAAGACTTATCTCCCAGCCAAATTGGAGTACCTATTACGAGTATATTCGCATTCAGGACTTTTTGGTAAATTTCAGGCCATTGATCTTCTTCCCACCCATGTTCGGTCATATCCGGGTACACCCCATATGCAATATTAAAGTCTACCGGTCTCAAGGTTTCCACCTGGACTCCATTCTTTTCCATGATATGACGGGAAACCTGGAGCAGTCCTTCAGTATGAGACACTTCTGGAGATTTTTTTAAAGTACAGTTTAAAAACAAAGCCTTTAAATCATCGTATTTTTTTCTCACAACCCATAAACCTCCCTGGAAATAATCAATTCATTTTTATTAACCCTGGTGTTTTAGAGCATTCGAAAATATTTATAGAACAAATTAATTCTTTGTAAATAATATCTATCCTGCTCTTTTTATATTAATAATTGTTAATTTTCATTAAGCTCTTTAAACTGCTGCTCTGCTACCTAAAAATTAGTTTAGCAATATTGACGAACAAATTTTTCAATAGCCTCCACACCTTCAAGCATGCGGGGGGCTGTCTCTCTTACAAAAGCCAACTCTTCCTTTTCCGTTACGGGAGGTTTCTTTTGGTAATGGTGATATGCCGCCTCACCATCATAATCCACAAAGGCAATACGAACTCCAAAACGATCCGGTGGAAGCATAATGGCATCGCCTGCAACAACCGCAATATGATGGGGGTGGTCCAACAACGCAGCTCCCAACTGGTTAGAGGTTTTCAGTCCATTTTTTTGAAACGCTTCCTTAAGTTCTTGAAGATCCAATAAAAAATAAAAACCACCCTGGGGCATTGTCGCCTTGAGGCCGGGAATCTGGCTGCAGCTGGTGCTGATAACCCGGCCCATGATACGGTGGATTTCCCGCGTAATCTGAAAATATGTTTCTATTTCACTGCTTTCCTGGTAAACGGACACGGCAGCCCGCTGGATAGGTGTTGGAATGCTGGTATATAGGGCAGCCGCCATGTTTTCAAAGGAATGCACAATAGAAGAGCCACCTTTCGAAGGCAAAAGACAGACACCCAAGCGATACCCTCCGGCAGAACGATCCTTGGATAGTCCCCCGGTTATAAAAGTTCCCTCCGGATATAGGGATCCCATACTGGTAAAATCTTTTATGCGGTAAGACGTCATGGCATAAATCTCATCCGCCAGTACCAGGACTCCATGCTTTCGGCAGACCTGGGCCAGGGCCTCTAACTCCTCTGCAGAATAAAGAACCCCCGTTGGGTTGTTGGGGTTGTTTAAAACCAGCAGGTGCTGCTGTTTAGGTATAGAAGTTAAAAAAGCCTCCAGTTTCTCAGGCTTCATTCGATAGTCATCTTCGGGATGGAGAGGCAGTACGTGCCAGGATTTGCCCAAAAGGGCTGCCTGGGGAGCGTACCCAATCCAGGAGGGTGAAGGAATAATAACATTTCCCTTTAAAATATTTAATATCATATATATCAAGGTTTTCGTTCCGGGACCGATAATTACCCGGTCCGCAGACGTTTTTATGCGAAAATGTCTCTGGTAAAAACCCGCAACAGCTTCCCGCAGCTCAGGTATCCCCCCGGGGTGAACATATCCACCAAAATGCGCATTTTCCTGAAGCTTTCTCTTTAAAAGAGATGGAACAGGAAAAGGAGACTGCCCAAAGGCAAAACCATAATAATCACAGTCACATTTTTCTTTTTTACATTTCTCACGCTGCTCCGCCACCCGCATACCGATGCTCAGGTTTTCAGGCATATGCATCTTTTTAACTGCTGATTGTATTAAAATAGAATCATTTTGCAAAATATTTCTCCTTTCTCAAAATATTCAAAAATGCTGCCGGTAAATTAAAACCCCCTTACTTATTTGGCGTTGTAGAAAAAAACAACCACTCAAGTAAGTGGCAATTATCTAAAATAGTACGAATGATTAATGATTTTTAAATTTTTGCTTTACCCAGGACCTTCTGAGCTTCTTTATATCCCAGTGTAATAAGCTCCTTGCTTTTATCCAGTTGCCACAAGCCAATGTCGCCTAATTCAGGTTCAATAAGAAAGGAAGCCAGTTTCTTGTCTTCCTTTTCCTTTTCCCTGGCCATAAGATATAAAGTTTTAAACAAAATCTCGAATATGTTTCCAGGAGTTCCAGCGTATGCTGTCCTGGCACTAAGGTCTACAGCAATTATAATTTCAATACCCTCTTCCCTTAACGGAACCGTTGGAATATTTTGCAAGACACCTCCATCGAACAAAAGTTTCCCATCTCTTTCTACAGGAGTAAAGATGCCGGGCATAGCACAGCTGGCCATAATGGCAGAAGTAACTTCTCCACTTTTAATATGAACTGCCCTGTTTTCGCCCAAGTCAACAGCCACAACTATAAGTGGTTTTTTTAACTCTTCAAAAGATACATTACCCAGGGAGTTTTCAATAATTTCTTCTAGAATTTCAATGTTAATCAGCCCTTTTTTTGGGAAAGAGGCATTGTAAATATTTTTTGCTATGTCCTTCCAGTTTATATCCAGGACTATTTCTTCAATTTCCTCAGCACTTTTCCCTGCAGCATGAAGAGCAGCAACCAGGGAGCCGGCACTGGTCCCGGCAATAATATCAATTTTTATATTACTTTCCTCCAGGTACTTAAGTACTCCAATGTGAGCCATCCCCCGCACAGCTCCCCCGCTGAGAGCCAATCCAATTTTCATACTTCTTCCCCCACTCAAAATTGAGTTTTTAAATTATTAAGCGTAACAAATACACATTGATTGGTCCTGGCTTCAGCCATGTGAAACCTTTATAAACCTTTACTTATACCGCTTCCATGGCCTCCAGGCATTATCTTCCACTCGCTGGAAAATATCTGTTTTTGTTCTTTCAGTTCTCTCATTATTTTTTCCAGCTCTTCCTGGCTTTCTCCAGGTATCAAAAATTCTGCCAGGAGCTGTTCTTTCTTATTTTCCAGGCTTTTGCTGGATATGGATAGTAAATTATAATTTCTTTCTGAAAGGTTTTGGTTAAGGG
>SKNC01000128.1 GCA_007120745.1 Bacillota bacterium | reverse complement strand
TTTCCACCTTTAAAGACTCCTGTTGATTTTATAAAGAAAGTGAAGCGGCTGAAGGGCAGAACTTCCTGGAAAGTCCTGTGGCACCATTTAAAGACCAGCTGGGAGAAGTTAAAAGCTCTGGATGATGTAGAGCTGGAAGCTCACCGGGTAAGGGCCCGGGAAATAAAGCAGGGGGAATCTACCAGGGCCATGAAAAAAGGGTTGGGATACCTTAAGGAAGCCCGTACTCATTCGGAAATTCTGGAGGCTCGGAAGGCTGGTCTGGAAGAACTGGGGAAGGTTATTCAAAATCATGACAGGGAATTGTTGAAGGTAGGAATTATCGGTGAGATTTATGTACAGCTGGAACCTTTTGCTAACTTTAACATTGAAGAAACCCTGGGGAACATGGGGGTTGATGTTAAGCGCAGCATTTTCCTGACCCAATTTGCCCGGGACGATGTATTTGCCAATGGTTCTAAGGATATAAAAAAGCTGGCAGCTCCATACCTTGGACAAAAGATTGGGGGACACGGCCAAAACAGCATCGGCGAGACGGTCCATTATGCATCCCAGGGATATGATGGAGTAATTCAGCTGGCTCCCTTTACCTGTATTCCCGAAATTGTTGCAAAAAGCATTATGCCTCAATTGAGCAGAGACCTGGATATTCCTGTGCTTACCTTGTTCATCGATGAACAGACGGGGAAAACCGGTGTGGAAACCCGGCTGGAGGCGTTTATCGATCTTTTATGGCAGAAGAAACGCCGGTGCCAAAAAGAAGCGGTATAAAAGGTTATAAGAAAACCAGCTGAAAACCACGAGGGCTTGCCCCGTGGATGATATATTTGAGAGCTGCAGTCTTAAAGAAAAGGTAAAAATAATAATAATTATTTGTAAGAGAACACAAAAAACCGCAGGGGGGCTTCCTCAAGCTTTGCTGCGGTTTTACAGGTTTATAGACTTTTCCACGTTTACCAGGGGGAGGCTTGTTTTTTTTCAGGGTCAGCTTGTTCCAAATGTGTTCTTTTTTCAATCGAGTTTAATTCTTGCGGACCGAACATATGTATGGTATAATGTATTTATAGGAAAAAAAACCAAAAACAGGGATTTATCTCTGGCAAAAACTATTTTGAAAGGGGATATAAACATGTATTACATAGGTGTTATAGGGGCGGCGGAGTGTACTCCTGAGGTATATCGTCTGGCAGAAGAGGTGGGTCGGGAATTGGCCAAAAGGGGAGCGGTGCTGTTGTGCGGCGGCAGGGGAGGCGTAATGGAGGCGGCCTCCCGGGGGGCCGGACAGGAGGGGGGAGTAAGCATTGGGATTCTGCCCGGCATTGACCGGGTGGAGGAAAATCCACACCTGACGTATTCCATTGTTACGGGGTTAAATGATGCCAGGAACGCGGTAATTGCCCGTTCTTCCCATGGAGTAATTGCTGTATGCGGGGGTTATGGCACCCTTTCGGAAATTGGACTGTCACTGAAAGCCGGGGTCCCGGTGGTAGGGTTAAGAACCTGGAATATTAAAAATCCCCGGGGAGAATCCATTATACTTCGAGTAGAAAAGGCTGAAGAGGCTGTGGAAATGGTTTTGACCCTGGTTGGAGAGAGACAGGAGAGGAACGGAGATGCTGGCTAAAGTAAAAAGCAGGACCATATTGGGAATAGACAGTTACCCTGTTGAGGTGGAGGTGGACATCTCCAACGGTCTCCCGGCCTTTGAACTGGTGGGCTTCGCTCATTCTACCGTGAAAGAATCCCGGGAGCGGGTCAGGGCCGCCATAAAAAACAGCGGTTTTGAATTTCCCAACCGGAGAATAACCGTCAACCTGGCTCCCGCAGATGTAAAAAAAGAGGCTCCGCTGTTTGACCTGCCCATTGCTCTGGGCATTTTAGCTGCCACTCAGCAGATGGAGAGAAATTTGTTAGATAATCTTATTGTAATTGGGGAGCTTTCATTGGACGGCCGGGTCAAACCAGTAAAGGGAGTTCTCCCCATTGCCCTGGGAACCCTGGAGGACTCTGGAGTTCGGTTGCTGGTGCCCCGGGATAATTCTCAGGAGGCGGTATTAATAAAGAAAGTAGAAGTGCTGGCAGCGGGAACTCTTCAGGAGGCAGCAGGTCTTCTAAAAGAAAATGGGGAAGCCCTCAGGGTAAGCTGTCAAGAACTCTCGGAAGAACAAGGGAAAACAGAGGAAATGGTTTTTGACTATGAAGAAGTGAAAGGCCAGGAACATGCCAAACGGGCTTTAGAAATTGCTGCTGCCGGCGGTCATAATTTAATTATGGTTGGCCCGCCGGGGTCCGGGAAAACCATGCTGGCCAGGGGGTTTCCCTCCATCCTTCCGGAGATGACTTTTGAGGAAAGCCTGGAGGTAACCAGGATCTACAGCATATCCGGGCTTCTAAAGGACAACCTGCTGATTCGTAAAAGGCCCTTTAGAAGCCCTCATCATACCATATCCAATGCAGCGCTTATTGGAGGAGGAAGATTACCCAGGCCGGGGGAGGTGAGCCTGGCACATCACGGAGTGCTGTTTTTAGACGAATTAACCGAGTTTCGCAGGGAAGCCCTGGAACTGCTGCGGCAGCCGCTGGAGGAAGGGGAGGTTACCATTTCTCGAATGAATGCTACCCTGACCTATCCTGCCCGTATTACCTTTATTTCCAGCATGAACCCCTGTCCGTGCGGATTTTATAACGACCCTCACCGGGAGTGCAGCTGTTCTTATCTGGAACTGAGGCGTTACCAAAAAAAACTTTCCGGTCCCCTGATGGACCGCATTGATTTACACATTCAGGTTTCCAGGCCCTCTTACCAGGAACTGACCGGGACTAGTCCTGTGGAAAGTTCGATAGATATCAGGGTCAGGGTTACCCGGGCCCGGGAGATTCAAAATAAGAGGTTTGAGAGTAACGGCATTTATTATAATTCACAGATGACAGCAGTTCACCTGAAAAAATATTGTGTCCTGGACAGCCTCAGTCAAAAAATTCTTAAGAAAGCCTTTCATTCTTTTAAATTGAGCGGAAGGGCTTTTCATCGCCTGGTGAAAGTATCCCGGACCATAGCCGACCTGGAAGGGTCCGAAAAGATTCAACCGGAGCATGTGGGGGAAGCCCTGCAGTATCGCCCCCTGGACAAAATTGTGTTTTGAGAAAAGAGTAACTTTTGCGGTGCAAAAAGAAGGAAAAAACGACAATCTTGTAGAATTTTATTACTTGTTTAAAATAATACCTTGAGGGGGTAATTTAACAATGAAGAAGTTTCGTTTTAAGGGTCTTGCCTTACTTGTGGCCCTGCTCATGACAGCAGCATTTGCAGGGTGTGGAGGCTCAGGAGAGCAAGTAGAAATACTTAGATTTGAGGATACGCCTACGGCTTTGACAGAGCTGGTAAATGGTGGGATTGATGCGGTTGTTGCCGATTCTCCGGTGGTTTTAGAATACATAAAAAACAACCCGCAGTCTAATTTACAGGCTTTTGGTGATCCAAGTTTTGAAAAAGAGTATTATGGCATAGCCATGCGCCAGGAGGACGTGGACCTGCATGACCTGGTGAATGAAGGTCTAAAAAAGGTGAAAGAAAATGGGACATATGACGCTATTTTTAACAAGTACTTTGGTGATGGGGAAGATTTTGAAGTTCCTGAAAGTGATAACCGTCTTGGGGTTACCTATAATGTAGCCCAGGACATGGCCTATGCGCCTTTTGAGTACATTAACGAAGATGGTGAACCGGAGGGCTTTGACTGCGATTTGATCCGGGCGATAGCTGCGGAAATGGGGTTTGCGGTAAATCTGGTGAACACTGCCTGGGACGGAATTATTCCGGCACTGTTAGGTGGAAATGCGGATATGATTATTTCCGCCATGACCATTACCGAGGAACGTGCCCAAAGTGTCACGTTTTCCGACCCTTATTTTGAAGCAACCCAGTACATTGCCGTTAAAGAAGATTCCGGCATCAAAAAATTAGATGACCTGCAGGGGAAAAAGGTTGGTGTTCAGAACGCTACCACCGGTGACTTTGCAATCTCTGATTATAATGACAGCCTGAAAGAATAAGCCTTTCAGGATACAGTATAATTACAAATGAGGCGGTATTACACACCGCCTCATTTTTTTGCCGTCTGTGCAGGAAATATGACAGAATAGGATGAATATACAGGGTTGAATTCATCACAACAGCTGAATGTGGAAAAGGATGTGTTTAACAGGTGGACTTTCGGTGGCATGTGATTCAAGATTACTGGCCGGTTCTGATGTCCGGTCTCCGTTTAACCATAGAACTTACGGTAATTGCAGTAAGTATAGGGACGGTAATTGGCCTGATTGTCAGTTTGTTCCGGCTGTCTAAGCTTAAGCCAGTTGGCTGGTTGGCCAAGGGGTACGTAGATTTCTTCCGGGGAACTCCCCTGCTGGTTCAGATTCTTTTGATTCATACGGGGCTTCCTCCGCTGCTAGGAATACCCCCAATGCCCCGGATGATGTCCGGTATCATTGCCTTGAGCCTGAACAGCGGGGCCTATATTGCTGAAATATTTCGAGCCGGAATCCTTTCCATCGATCGGGGACAGATGGAGGCGGCCCGTTCCCTGGGGATGACATATGGACAGGCCATGGTCAATGTTATTCTTCCCCAGGCCTTTAAAAGGTCGGTTCCTCCCCTGGGTAACGAATTTATTGCCATGCTTAAGGATTCATCCCTGGTTTCCATTATTTCCGTACAGGAACTGATGATGTCCGGTAAAATTATTGTGGGCCGCTCATATCGGCCTTTTGAAACATGGATAGTTGTGGCTTTGTTATACCTGGTCATGACCATGACTATTTCCCAGTTTGTCGGTTACCTGGAGAGGAGGCTGGGCAAGAGTGATCACAGTGAGTAAACTGAACAAAAAGTTTGGAGATCTCCATGTCCTGAAAGATATCAACTGTCGGGTAGAGCCTCAGGAGGTGGTAGTGGTAATCGGTCCCTCCGGTTCCGGAAAAAGTACTTTTTTACGCTGTCTAAACCAGCTGGAAACAGCTACTTCCGGCGAGGTTATCATCGATGGAGTGAGCATTACGAACCCGAAAACCAATATCAACAAGGTGCGTCAGGAGGTAGGAATGGTTTTTCAGCGGTTTAACCTGTTTCCTCATAAGACTGCTCTGGAGAATGTAAGCATGGCTCCCATAAAAGTACGGAAAATGCCCAAACAGGAGGCAGAAAAACTGGCCATGGAACTCCTGGTCAGGGTAGGGCTGGAGGATAAGGCCGCACAGTATCCGGACAGGCTGTCCGGGGGACAGCAGCAGCGGGTAGCCATTGCCAGGGCTCTGGCAATGCGGCCCAAAATTATGCTCTTTGATGAGGCCACCTCGGCTTTAGACCCGGAGATGGTAGGGGAGGTTCTGGAGGTAATCAAAAGCCTGGCCCGGGAGGGGATGACCATGGTGGTGGTCACCCATGAAATGGGTTTTGCCCGGGAAGTGGGGGACAGAGTGCTGTTTATGGACGAAGGGATGATTGTGGAAGAGGGCCCTCCCAAAGAACTTTTCAGCAGCCCTCAGAATCAGCGCACGAAGGCCTTTTTGAGTAAAGTTCTTTAGTTGTTCTTAATAACGCAGGGGGATTTAAGTTCAGCCAACAGCATGCCTGCCAGCACAAAGGCTCCACCCCAATAGGCTTTAACGCTCAATATTTCCTGTAAAAGCAGGACAGCAAAGAATGCCGCAAAGACCGGTTCTGTGGAAAAAATAATGGCGGTGTGGCTGGGGGTGGTAAACCGCTGCATGTAGTTTTGGAGAAAAAAGGCCAGACAGGTGGCAAACAGTGCAGTAATAATCAGTGCCTGCCATACTTCCGGAGACAGGGTAATGGTCCGGGGCTCTGTTATAAAGGCAGATATACCACTTAAGATAGCCACCGCTGCGATCTGCCAGGTCACCAGCCAAACGGTGGAGTGATCAAAGGCATACCTGCCCACCAGTAAAATGTGCATGGCAAAGGAAATTGCACAGAAAAAGATTAAAATATCTCCGTGGTTAAAGCTCCAGGATTCATTTATGGTCAGCAGCCCCAGGCCGATGGTTGCGCTGATAGCACCCAGCAGGACTCCCAGGCGGGGTAATTCCCGGGTAGTTACGGTAACCAGCAAAGGTACCATAACTACAGAAAGCCCGGTGATAAATCCTGCGTTAGAAGCAGTGGTATAAAGAAGTCCTACGGTTTGGAAGGAGTAGCCGGAAAAAAGGAAAACTCCAATTAACAGGCCGGCTTTCACGGTTTTCCAGCTGCATTTATTTCTATAGGGCAGGGCAAAGGCCAGCATAATTAATGAAGCCATAGTAAACCTCAGAAAATTAAAGCTGTAAGGCGGCAGGATATGAATCGCATTTTTAACGGTTACAAAGGTCAGTCCCCATACCAGGGCAATAATCAGCAGTGAGAAGTTTGCCAGACAGCGGAGCCACCGGTTATGGATTTCTCTTTTCTTCACTTGATTCACCTCTTGATGCTTTATTTTATTTTTTCACATATTACTTTAAACGTCAATCCTTGATTTGATTTTCAAGCGCTTCTGAATGAAGCAGTTTCTTCCATAGAAAGTGCACAATTTCAGGAGTTTGTAAATGTAATCCGGGAGTAGATAGATTGTGGATAAAAGAACATGGAAAGGATTTCATATGATATTTTTTAAACGTACCGGACATGTTTTTTTAATATTCTTCACTGCAATATTTCTAGCAGGGTGCATACCTCTTCCTGAGATTTTCCCCGACACCTATCGGGAGACGCTGGACAGGGTAATTGAAGACACCCGGGAAAGAATGAATTTAGACCAGATAGACCCGGTCATTGTGGAAAAATCCCGGGAGCTCACCGATGGAAGCAGTAACCAGTATGAAGCCCTGGAAAGAATTTATGACTGGGTGATTCATAATATTGATTATGATGTTGAAAAATACAGGCGGAAAACTCCCTATTATGTTGACCCGGTGGAAACTCTTCAGACGAAAAAAGGGATCTGTCAGGACTATGCACAGCTTACCCAACAGCTGCTTTTAGCTTCTGGAATTCATTCAGAAGTCAAAACCGGAGAGGTGATTACAGAGGCCGGGACTGAGCTCCATGCCTGGAATGAAGCGAAAGCCGATGGGGTGCTCTATGCCCTGGATACCACCTGGGGGGCTGGCTTTCTTTCCCCGGATTTGAGCAGGTTTATTAAACGGCCTACCCGGCTTTTTCTCACATCCCCCGATGAGCTTCAGAAACTTCACCGAAATCCGGAATACCTTCAGGGAAAGCACCAGGAACTTATGAGAACAGAAGCCCTGAATGCTTCGCCGAAAGTTCTTCCCGGGCATGAAGAAAAAATATTAGTTCTGGTAAACTCCAGGCGGAGCCAGGGGAATCTGCCTGAGCTTTCCTACAGAGAAGATTTAGTTAAAGAAGCCCGCCACCTGGCGGAACATGCAGCGGAGAAGGTGTGTGCCGGACAGGACTGGAACCTGGATTTAAATGCTTCTATGAAGAGGCTGCATGCAGAAGGCCGCCGGGTGTCCACCCTGTCGGCCAATGTATACGTGTACTGGGGGGCACAGCCTGTTTCTCCGGAGGAAATATTTAATGAGTTTATCTCCCACAGGCAAAATCTAGACTATATTATGTCCAGTGATTTTAACTCCGTGGGATTTGGAGTAGTTCAGCGGGGAGATTTGCTTGTTTTCTGTCAATTATTAGCCTTTTACCCATAATTGCTTGTTAATTCATGAAATTACACCGTTTTACTTACAGGTAGTTTTTTTTGTTAATTGATACAGCCAATAACAGGATATTGTTTTTTTATCTAGAACTAATAATTAAAGTTTGTTTTACTAATTATAATGAAATGCTACCAGGTTTTAATGAACATAATGTTTTAATGGTCTTAATGGGGCGGCTTTGAAAACGGGGTGGAGTTGTGGATATATATAACAACCATATTTCTTACTGTTTGACCGGCCAGATGTCCTGGGGAACACAGGTCTGCCATTTATTCCGCGGCAGAGAGCAGCTTTTAGAAGTTCTGATTCCCTACTTTAAAACAGGGCTTAAAAATAATGAGCTTTGTTTTTGGATTGTCCCTCCTTTCCTGAGCATCAAAGAGGTAGAGAGGGCAATGGAGCAGGCTTTACCGGATTTTCCTACATTTTTACAGCAGGGGCAGATGAAGATTGTTTCTTATGAGACCTGGGATTTTGAAAAAGGGTATAAATCTCTTACCAGGGCAGTTCACAATTTAAAGTCAGGATTAAAAGAAAGTGTGCAGCGGAGTTTTTCCGGAACCAGGATAGCGGTGATTTTTAATTCTGCGGATAAACAGCTGAAAAAAGAGAGCGCAGAGTTCGAGAAGGTGTTTCGGGAGGCTGCGGAACAATACAAAGTAAAAGCTATATGCAGCTATTCCCTGGACCGGTTTGATACCCCGGAAGTTGTGCAGACTGCCTTTAAACACCAGAGGCTGCTTTTAAAATACAAGGGTATGTGGGAGGTCTTTGAAGGAAGCGGGCTGCAGGACTTGGAGAAAGAGCTGGAGGAAGAAAAGAAATTATGTGAGGCCATCGTGAATACTTTTGACAGTCCGGTTATCATTTTAGACTCCAGGGGGGGAATTTTTAAGATTAACCAGGCCTGTGAAGCACTAATGGGCAGGCGTTTGGAGGAGGTACAGGGGGAAGACCTGTGGCAGATACTGCCCATCCCTGGGGAGGAACTGGACCTGGCCAGTTGTGCCTATGAAGATTTAAAAGCAGGAAAATCAGTAAAGATTGAATGCCACTGGGTTTCCAAAGAGGGTAAAAAGCATCTGATGAAATGGTCAGCCTCTCCCTTTTGGAACAGGAACGGTTCCCTGAGGTTTTTTATATGTACAGGGGTAGATATTACTAAGCAGAAGCAGGCGGAGAAAGCACTGCAGGAAAGGGAAAGCCAGTACCAGACCCTGGTGGAGACGGTGCCTGAAATCATTGCCCTGATTAACAGGGAAGGGAAGTTAATCTGGGCAAATCAACCGGGAAGGGATTTTTTTGGAGAGAAGTTTTTACAGAAAAGCCTGCAGGAATACTGTCTTTCTAAAAAAAAGTTTCGGGGGTTTCAGGAGGCGCTGCTGCCCATTTTTCAGGGAGAAGAAATAACAGCAACCCTGGAAACCTGGTTGAAAAGTGCTGACGGACGGGAAAAACTCCTGCAGTGGAACTGCAAGCTGCTGAAGGACCAGCCGGAGGAAAAGTTGATTGCCGTGGCCCGGGATGTCACCCAGGAATATTCAGCGGTATCTGAATTGAAGGAAAATACCAGGCTTCTGAAAGGAGTTCTGGACGGCATCAGTGATATACTGGGGGTACAAACACCGGACAATACTATTGTCTGTTTTAACCAGGCGAAATATGACCGGCTGGGGGTTTCTCCGGAGGAAATAGCGGGAAAGAAGTGCTTTGAAATATTGGGCCGGGACAGGCAGTGTGAAGACTGCCTGGTTCCCCGGGTAATAAAGAAAAAGAAGATGGAAAGTGCGGAAAGGTACGTGTCGGAATGGGACGCCTACCTGGACTGCCGGTATTATCCTGTGTTGGATGAAGAGGGAAGGGTAAAATACATAGTTAATCATTACAGGGATATTACTGAAAAGAAACAGGCGGAACAGGAACTGCGGAAAAGTGAGGCCCGGTTCAGAACCATATTTGAGATGGCGCCCATGGGTATCGCCATGTGCGACCTGGAGGGCAGGATGATGGTTTCCAATGCTGCCCTCCAGAGTATGCTGGGTTACAGCGAAGAAGAACTTCTTGGAATGCCTTTGAAAGGTTTTACCTATCCCGAGGATATGGACAAGAACCAGGAACTTATCAGGGAACTGGTAGACGGCAAGAGGAATTATTTCAGCATGGAAAAGCGCTACCTTCACAAGGAGGGAAACCCGGTCTGGGTGCGCTTGTCTTTGGCACTGGTCCGGGACCAGGAGGGAAACCCTCAACTTACCATTGGGATGATCGAGGACAT
This sequence comes from Bacillota bacterium, assembly GCA_007120745.1. GTDB lineage: Bacteria > Bacillota > Dethiobacteria > SKNC01 > SKNC01 > Contubernalis. The sequence continues at coordinate 15,271 of SKNC01000128.1, read as the reverse complement.
TACGGAGAAGAAGTCAACGGAGAAGGCGCTGCGGGACAGCGAACAGCGGTACCGCCTGCTGGTGGAACGCCTGCCCGATGCGGTGCTCATTCTGCAGGGGGAGAAAATTGTTTTTGCCAACCAGGCTGCTGCCGGTTTGGCAGGGATGAACAGTCCAGAGGATCTGATTAACATGGGGATTAAGGATGTTCTTTCTCCGGAATTTTTGCATGAATACCGGGAAGAGATTGGGAAAGCGCTGCAGGAACGAAAAGAAATGTCAATATTAGCAGAACAGTTATCTCTCCGTAACGGTAATATTGTTGATGTAGAAGTAGTATTGGACCCTATTAATTACCAGGGAACTCCCTCGTTGTTGGCCGTATTAAGAAACGTGACCCAGCGAAACAAAATGGAGGAAGAATTCTTTAAAGCCAGCAAACTGGAATCCTTAGGCCTGCTGGCCGGGGGCATTGCCCATGATTTTAACAATATCCTGGCCATAATTTTAGGGAATATTTCTCTGGCCCGGATGTACCAGAACCAGGAGCAGAAAGAAAAAATCTCGTTAAAATTAAAAGAAATTGAGAAGGCCGCTGTTTTGGCAAAGGACCTGACCCGTCAGCTCCACACCTTTGCCCGGGGCGGTGAACCAATAACTCAGACCGTGTCGGTGAAGGAACTGGTTCAGGATACCACCATGTTAATTTTGAGTGGTTCCAATGTGCGCAGCGAGTTTTCTTTTCCCGAAAATCTTTACTCCGTGGAGGCGGATGCCGGGCAGATCAGGCAGGTGATAAACAACTTGATTATTAACGCATTGCAGGCCATGCCTGAGGGAGGAACCATTTATGTGGGGGCGGAAAATGTGTCCATTGACAACAGCCAGTTGGAAAACAGGATTCCCCTGGAAAAAGGGCATTATGTCCGGGTATTTATTCGAGACGAAGGGATGGGTATCCCCAGGGAGCATCGGCAGAGTATTTTTGACCCTTTCTTTACCACCAAGGAAAAGGGAAGCGGCCTGGGCCTGGCCACATCTTATTCCATTGTGAAAAAACACGGCGGTTACATCACCTTAAATTCCCAGGTGGGAGAGGGTACCACCTTTTTCATTTATCTTCCTGCATCATCCCCTGAAGTGGAGGCAGGAGAGAAAAAAGAAAAAGACGGGCGGTCCAAGGGCAGGGTCTTGGTGATGGATGATGAGGATAAGCTCCGGGAAGTGGTAGGGGAAATGCTTTCCCTCATTGGTTTTGAAGCGGTGTTTGCCCGGGACGGTGAAGAAGCAGTGGACTTATATCAGAGAAACCTGGAAATTGGTAGGGTCTTTGATGCTGTAATTATTGATTTAACCGTACCTGGAGGGATGGGTGGAAAACAGACGGTACAAAAACTGCTGGAAATTGACCCCAGGGTAAAGGCCATTGTTACCAGTGGATACTATGATGACCCGGTAGTTTCTCAATTCGAAAAACACGGGTTTATAGGATTTGTACCCAAACCTTATAAGATTGAAGACCTGGCCAAGGTAATGGCGGAACTTCAAAAAGGATAAAAAAAGCTTCTAATTCCACCGGACAATATATTTTTCTAACAGCACCACCGCCTGATACATGGCTGCTGCGGCCACAGAAAGAATAAGAACACTGGTCATCACCAGGTCCAGACGGAAAACCTGACCGCCGTAGACGATTAAATAACCCAACCCGGCCCGGGATACCAGAAACTCTCCCACGATGACTCCCACCCAGGAAAGCCCCACGTTTATTTTTAATGCCGATACAATGGTGGGTACGCTGGCCGGAAAAATTACTTTTTGAAACACCTGCCACCGGGTAGCACCGAAGGTTTTTAACAGCCTGATTTTGTAGGGGTCCACCTGGGAAAACCCGGTGTACACCCCCAGGACAGTGACGATGACGGAGATTAACAGGGCCATAGTAATAATCGCCGGGATGCCGTTACCTATCCAGACAATTAAGATAGGGCCCAGGGCAATCTTGGGCAGGCTGTTGAGAACAACCAGGTACGGGTCCAAAACCCTTGAAATAAAATCCGACCACCACAGAACAATGGAAATGGCGGTTCCAATAATGGTTCCCAGCACAAATCCTACCACGGTTTCAAAAACGGTAACTCCCACATGATAATAAAGCACCCCTTCCCCGTGCAGTGATAACAGGGTTCGAAGGACCCGGGAAGGTTGGCTGGTAATGAAAGGATCAATCCACCTAAATTGAGCTGCCGTTTCCCAAAGAGCAAATACTGCAATGAGTAAAAAGACCTGGGCAAACAGCACCCGGGCTTTATACATTTTTTTAGAACGCAGGTACTCCCGGTGTTCTTTTGAAATAGAATAATTGGACGGATTATCGGACATGCATTTCCAGCTCCTTCCAGATATTGTTAAAATAATCACTGAACTCCGGTGCCTTTCGGCATTTTAAGGGGGTATTCTCCTCACAGGACAGTTTTATAGAATGAATGTTTTTTATACTGGCGGGCCTTTGGGTCAGGACCACTACCCTGTCGGCCATACTGATGGCTTCGGCGATATCGTGGGTCACCAGAACCGTAGTTTTCTTTTCTTTTCTTATAATCTGCTTTACTTCATCGGAGACAACCAGCCGGGTTTGGTAGTCCAGGGCAGAAAAAGCTTCATCCAGCAGAAGAATTTCTGGATTTATGGCCAGGGTTCGAATCAGCGCTACCCGCTGTCTCATGCCCCCGGACAGCTGCCGGGGATAAATGTCTTTGAAGTTAATTAAACCGTAGTTTTCAAGAAGCTGCCGGGCAAAGGCTTTGGTTTCTTCATTAATTTTTCCCTGTACTTCTAATCCCAACAGCACATTCTTCCAGATGGTTCTCCACTCAAACAGCTGATCACTTTGGGGCATGTATCCCACCAGGGAGTTGGGTTTTTTTACTTCCTTTTTATTGATTAATACATAACCTTTAGAGGGTTGAATCAACCCCGCCACGATGTTCAGCAGTGTAGATTTACCGCAGCCGCTGGGGCCAACAATGCCTACAAATTCTCCTGGATAAATGTCCAGGGAGAGGTCCCTGAGGGCAGCAATTTCCCCTTCATCGCTGTGATAATTTAAGGATACTTTTTTTATTTCCACCAGGGGTTGCGCCCTCATAATTCTCCTCTCCTTCCCGTGAACAGTTTGTTTTTCCTTACTTTATTTCTTCAATGGCTTTTTCAGCGTATATATTCGTTACAAGTTTTTCATAGGGTGCCCTTTGGTCTAATTCCCCTGCGGTTTCCATGACATCCTGCAGGCGTTCAAAGGAATCCTCAGTAAAAATGGGGCTGTCTGCCCAGGCATCGATATCTTTGTATCTTTTGGCTACTGCTGTTAAAATCTCTTCACTGGCGTCGGGAAACGAAGGCATAATGGCCAGTGCAATTTCTTCTGGAGTGCTGTTTTGTACCCAGCGCTGTCCCAGGTAAATGGCGTTGGTAAAACGCTGAATCATGTCAGGGTTCTCCTCCATAAAGCTCTTTCGGGCGGAAAATACGGTATAAGGAATTTCTCCACTTTCTTCCCCTACGGAGGCCACCACAAACCCTGAGCCTTCCAGTTCTAAAGCCGCTGCCACCGGTTCAAATAATGTTACATAATCACCGGTACCGCCGGTAAACGCTCCGGCCATTAAAGCAAACTGGATATTGGTTAGAACTTCCACATCCTGGCCGGGCATAATTCCTTTGTTTTTCAGTACGTACTCCAGGGTCATCAGCGGCATGCCGCCTTTTCGTCCCCCTATGATGGTTTTCCCTTCGACTTTGTTCCAGTCAAAGTCCGGGTCCGGTTCTCTGGCCACCAGGAATGATCCGTCCCTTTTGGTTAACTGGGCAAAGTTTACAGCATAATCCTCCTGCCCCTGATTGTAAACGTAAATGGTTGCTTCAGGCCCCATAAAACCTATGTCCGCCTGGCCGGAGAGAAGGGCGGTCATTACTTTATCTGCCCCCTGTCCCGTAGTTAATTCTAAATCAATGCCCTCCTGCTCAAAAAACCCCTGGTTAATGGCAACATACAGTGGGGCATAGAATACAGAATGGGTTACTTCATTTAACCGTACCCGGGTTAATTCGCTTTCCCCGCATCCCCATAGGGAAGTCATGGCAACTGTCAGAATCAGCAGCAACACCAGAAAACAAAATGTCTTTTTCAATTTACTTTCCTCCTCTTTTTTTACCTGGCTACTTATCATAGTATTAATCTGTAGATATATATGTTACCAAAATGTTTATAAATCACCGGGTATTAGGGCCCTGTCATTCAGGGAATCCGGGCTTGGGAAAGTATTCACTTTGTTTTTTGCATAAATAATTTCTAGATATTTTTCGGGGATTTCAGCAGCTTATAGCCGAATAAATTTTGGGAGATGGGTGTTTTGGACCTTGCTCTTATATCTTTGTACCGCAGCTGGAGACAGAAAATATTAAAAAAGCTTCAAAAAATACAAAGAGAAAAGGTTTGCCACCATTGAACTGCTTTGTTAAAATATATCCATGCTTACAAGATTTCGGGCTGAAATGGGAACAGAATGCTTTCATTCAAACTGAGGGTGTCGGCAGCCCGGACAGATAAAATATATATGCCCCGGGATGAAGATGTGGCAACATTAAGAAATCTCATTAAAAAATTCAATTGTTACGGGTTTCAACAGGCAATTATATATTCAACACATTTAACCAGCAGGAGTGATACATTTGAGTCGGGCAGCAATTCTTAAAGTTGACGATTATCAGCAGGAAACAATAGAAGAGGCCTTTGTAAAAGGGATCCAGCTTCTGGGCCTTCCAGAGAACTTTTTTAAGAACAAGAAGGTCCTGTTAAAACCAAACTTTTTAGCTCCATCCCCTGTGGAGAGAGCAGTTTGCAGTCATCCCAGCATTATCGGGGCGGCAGCATCAATTTCGGCAGGTATGGGAGGGATTGTTTCTGCAGGGGACAGCCCCGGCCTGGGTTCTGTTTTTAAAGCTGCCCGTTCATGCGGAGCCGCTGAGGTATTGGAAAGCCTGGGGGTGCCCCTGGTTTCCTTCGAGAATCCGGTAGAGGTGAAATTTCCCCAGGGAGTAATCTGCCGGAGCTTTCCATTGGCCCGGCCGGTTCTGGAGACAGATATGGTTATCAGCCTGGCACGATTAAAAACCCATAATTTTACCGGCTACACCGGAGCGGTAAAAAATCTTTACGGCTGTATCAGCGGCCGCCATAAAGCCGCGCTTCACCTGCGTTATCACCGTGTGGAGCATTTCAGCAGGATGCTTGCTGATCTTTTTGGCCTGATTCCACCGGCTCTTTCCGTGGTGGACGGAATTGTTTCCATGGAAGGCCCGGGGCCACGGGGCGGGAATCCTCGTTTTACCGGTTTTTTAATAATGAGTGAAGACGGGGTGGCTGCAGATGCTGTCGCATGCAGCCTGGTAGGGATGAATCCGGAAAAAGTACTGCACTTGAAATATGCCGGAGAAATGGGATATGGCGTACATAAAATAAATCAGTTGGACCTGGTGGGGGACTCTTTCCAGCAATTACAAGTCAGGGGCTTTAAGCAGGCTCCTGGTTCTTCCTTTTCCATCAGGGGTTTTAATCATCCCCTTGTGTCCAGGTTTTTGAGGAACTTGCTCATCTCTATTCCCGATATTATTCCCGAAAAATGTACAGGCTGCAGAGTTTGTGCCGAACACTGCCCGGCAGAAGTAATAAATATGGATAAGAAAGCATATATAAATCAGAACGGGTGTATTCGCTGTTACTGCTGCCAGGAATTGTGTCCCCATGACGCCGTACGGCTGAAGAAAAGCTTTCGATTCAGTAAGCCATGAGTAAACATTTTGAAGAATATAAAGGATAGAAAATCAATAAACAAAAAGGGTTTCAAAGGAATTCCTGGAAAAATGAAGAATTTATTTATGAGTGTATTAAATATTGTGTTACTGACAAAGAAGGGAAGATTATTATGTCTGAGAATGCACCCACCGAATTTGACCTTTATCTCTTTCATGAGGGGAATCATTTTCACAGTTATCGGGTACTGGGAGCGCATCCCTGTGAAGAGAATGGAATTGAGGGAGTAAGGTTTTCCCTCTGGGCCCCTGATGCCGGGGAGGTAAGGGTGACAGGTAGTTTCAACCACTGGCAGGGGCATGCTCATAACATGCACAGAATTGGGGAATCAGGAGTATGGTCAATTTTTATACCGGAATTAAGACAAGGAGAGCTGTATAAATATGAAATTTTAACCCGGGAAGGAGAAGTCCTGTTAAAGTCAGACCCATATGCATTCTACTCGGAAAAGAGGCCGAACACCGCTTCCATTGTATATTCCCTGGAGGGTTATGAATGGCAGGATCAGGAATGGCAGAAGAGCAAGAGTGAACCTGCTCACAATCTTCCTATGAATATATACGAAGTCCATTTGGGTTCGTGGAAAAGGAAGGCCGGAGGAGAGTACTATACATACCGGGAGCTGGCGGAAGAGCTGGTAGACTATGTCGTGAATATGGGCTTTACTCATATAGAACTGCTGCCCCTTGCGGAACATCCTTATGACGATTCATGGGGTTACCAGGTTACCGGTTATTATTCAGTAACCAGCCGCTATGGAACCCCCCATGATTTTATGTATTTTGTGGATCGCTGTCACCAGAAGGGAATCGGAGTAATAATGGATTGGGTGCCGGGTCATTTCTGCCGGGACGCCCATGGGCTCAGGCGGTTTGATGGTTCTCCCCTGTTTGAGTACCAGGATTACCTGAAGGGAGAAAATTTTCAGTGGGGAACCATGAATTTTGACCTGGGAAGGCCGGAGGTGCAGAGTTTTCTTATCTCCAATGCGGTTTTTTGGATGGAGAAGTTTCATATTGATGGACTCAGGGTAGATGCAGTGGCCAGCATGCTTTATTTGGATCATGCCAAAGAACCCGGACAGTGGGTTCCCAACATTTATGGAGGCCGGGAAAACCTGGAGGCAATATTTTTTCTTCGTAAGTTAAACGAAAATATTTTTCGTTTTTTCCCCCATGCTTTGATGATGGCGGAAGAGTCCACCGACTGGCCCCTGGTAAGCGCTCCTACATACCTGGGGGGTCTTGGTTTTAATTTTAAGTGGAACATGGGCTGGATGAACGACATGTTAAAATATATGGAACTGGACCCTGTCAGCCGTAAATGGCACCATAATTTGTTGACCTTTTCTTTTTGGTATGCTTTATCGGAAAATTTTATTCTGCCGCTTTCTCACGATGAAGTGGTTCACCGTAAGAAGTCACTGCTGGAAAAAATGCCCGGGGACTACTGGCAGAAGTTTGCCAATGTAAGGCTATTGTTAGGTTATATGTTGGGACACCCGGGGAAAAAATTATTGTTTATGGGTGGAGATATCGGCCAGTTTATTGAGTGGAGAGCGGGAACAGGATTGGATTGGAATCTGTTGGAATATGACATGCACAGAAATTTAAACCGTTTTTTACGGGAGCTGAACGGGTTTTATCGGAGAGAAAAGGCACTTTGGCAAATAGATTATGACCACGAAGGGTTTGAATGGATTGACCCCCATGATAACAACCAGAGTATTATTTCTTTTATACGCAGAGGACGGGATCCCGGGGATTTTTTGATAATTATATGCAATTTTACCCCTGTACTGCATGATGGTTACCGGATTGGGGTGCCTGAACCTGGTGGTTATATAGAAGTTGTCAACAGCGATCAGGGGATTTATGGCGGTTCCGGCCAGGAAAATACCGGAATTCTTGCGGCAGCAGGGCAGCCCTTCCATAACAGGCCGTACAGCCTGGAGTTAAAGATTCCTCCACTGGCAGTGATTTTTTTAAAGCAGGACAATAATATTTAATCAATATTATACAGCAAAAAAAGCAGCCATACATAGAATAAATAGATGAGTTCTTACTTTCACAACAGCTTTTTAAAGAGATAACTATTGTACTGTGAAAGATATCCTGTTGGTATTTTATGATGGAAAGCCTGTTGACAGGTGTTTGAAGTTTACTTAAGCTGTATTGACTCAAAAAGAGAGTGGGTGAGGAGGATATATGATTCAAAAGAAGTGTGTTGCCATGCTGTTGGCAGGGGGAGCAGGGAAGAGGCTGGGCATATTGACCCGGGATATGGCAAAACCGGCGGTGCCCTTTGGAGGAAAGTACCGGATTATTGATTTTACCCTGAGCAACTGTACTAACTCAGGTATTTATGCGGCAGGGGTATTGACACAGTACCAACCGTTAATACTAAATTCTCATATCGGTACCGGAATTCCCTGGGATTTAGACCGTAAAAACGGTGGAGTCAGTATACTGCCTCCCTATGTGCAGCAGGGAGAAAAGGGGAAATGGTACGAAGGGACAGCTAATGCCATCTTCCAAAACATATATTTTATTGAAAGATATAACCCTGAATATGTTCTGGTGATTTCCGGGGATCACATATACAAAATGGATTACTCTTTAATGTTGGAATATCACGAGGAAAAAGGGGCAGATGCCACTATTGCAGTTATCGAGGTCCCCTGGGGAGAAGCCAATCGTTTTGGAATCATGAATACCGGTGAAGACGGGAGTATCATAGAATTTGAAGAGAAACCTTCAAAACCTAAAAACAATTTGGCCTCCATGGGGGTTTATATATTTACCTGGCCTGTCTTGAAAAAATATTTGTATAAAGATAATGATAACCCCAAATCCAGCAGTGACTTTGGTAAAGACATAATTCCTTTAATGCTGAAGGAAAACAGCAGGCTGTATGCTTATCCTTTCAGGGGTTACTGGAAGGATGTAGGTACCATAGAAAGCCTTTGGGAGGCCAATATGGATTTGCTTTCGGATCAACCTGAACTGGACCTGTATGACCGAAACTGGAGAATATATTCTGTAAATCCCAACCGTCCCCCTCATTTCATGGGACCCTCTGCCCATGTTCACCATTCCATGGTCAATGAAGGCTGCATGATACTGGGAACCATTCATCATTCCGTGCTTTTTACGGGGGTTTATGTGGGAGAAGGTTCAGAAATTAAAGATTCTATCATTATGTCCAATGTTAAAATTGGCAGCAATGTGAAAATTGAAAGGGCCATCATTGGAGAGGGAGCCGTTATTGAAGATCACTGTCAAATCGCTTCCGATGCGAAAAACCCTGAAATTATTTTGTTAAAGGGCGAAATCACCATACCTGAGAACTCCATAGTAAAGAGTACTATCGTTTCTTTAAGGGACCTGCAGGTAAATAGAGAGGAGCAGAGCCTGGCATGAAAAACGTTATGGGTATAATTAATGTCAGCAGAAGAGATGAACTTTTAAAAGACCTGACCTCCCTGCGGTGCATTGCTTCTGTTCCCTTTGGCGGCAGGTACCGTCTAATCGACTTTGTCCTTTCCGGCATGGTGAACTCCGGAATTTATAATGTGGGGGTATTTACCTTAAATAAGTATCGGTCTCTGATGGACCACCTGGGGTTTGGAAAAGAATGGGACCTGAACCGGAAGAGGGACGGATTGTTTATTCTGCCGCCTCCCATTCACTATCCCTTTGGATACTACCGGGGTGACCTGCAAAATTTTTTCAGCCATATCGATTATTTTCACAGGAGTACACAGGAATATGTCATTATTACGGGAAGCAACATTGTTTGTAACATAAATTTTAATGAAGCCTTTCAAGCTCATCAGGAGTCAGGAGCAGATATTACTGTCCTTTATAAGGAGATAGCAGAACAGGAAGAAAAAAACTTTGAACAGTGCAGAAGAATTGTCACAGGGGATGACGGACAGGTGCTGGACATGGAGGATAAACCGGGCAGGTTAAAATCAAATAAGGTTCTTATGGAAATGTTTATCATGAAAAAGTCCCTTTTTATTGAGATTATTGAGAACAGCAACAAAATGGAGTATTCCAATTTAATAAGGGATGGATTGATTCAAAATGTGAACCGGCTGAACATATTTGGTTTTCACTATGCGGGATATCTGGGCATTATCAATTCTGTGAAAAATTTTTATAAGCACAGTATGGACCTGTTAAAGAGAGAAGTTTGGCAGGAACTCTTTTATAAACCGGGTTTGATTTACACTAAGGTGAAAGATGAGCCTCCTACCAAGTACCTGGAACAGGCCAGGGTTACCAACAGTTTAATTTCCAACGGCTGTTTGATTGAAGGCAGGGTGGAAAACAGTATATTATCCAGGGGAGTTAAGGTTCACCGGGGAGCCTGTATTACTAATAGTATTGTAATGCAGCGAAATGAGATTGGGAAAAATGCCAGAATTGAAAATACAATTTTGGATAAGGAAGCGCTGGTGTCGGAGGGTAAAGAATTAATTGGAACACCAGGTCAACCGCTGCTTATGGGGAAAAAATCTATTACCTGAGTTTAAGGGGTGGCCTGATAATAAGGAGGGTAACCGGACATGAAGATACTGCATATAGCTGCTGAGGCTGTACCTTATGCAAAGACGGGTGGTTTGGCCGATGTGGTAGGATCACTGCCCAGGGAACTGGTTAAGAGAGGTTTAGATGTCAGGGTAATTATGCCTAAATACAGGAGCATTCCCTCCTCCTTAAAAAAAGACATCACGTTTAAAAGAATGCTCAGTGTTCCCATAGGGTGGAAGAACCAGTACTGCGGCATTGAAGAGACAACCTGTGAAGGTGTTCCCTTTTACTTTGTGGACAATGAATATTATTTTGGCCGGGAGGGCCTGTACGGGTATTGGGATGAAGCGGAGCGCTTTGTTTTTTTCTGCCGGGGAGTTCTAGAAGCGCTTCCGACCCTGGGATTTTCTCCACAAATCATTCACTGTCATGACTGGCATACAGGACCGTCAGGCCTTTTTTTAAAAACACATTTTGCGGAACATCCTGAGTTTAATAATATGAAAAGCGTATTTACCATACATAACTTGAATTACCAGGGAATTTACCCTAAGAAGGTTTTACATGAACTGTTGGACCTGGAGGATGAATACTTTATCCCTGATGGGATTGAATTTTATGGGAAGGTTAACTTTATGAAAGCCGGTTTGGTTTATTCGGACTGCCTGACTACCGTAAGCCGGACCTATGCCCGGGAAATAATGACTCCTTTTTATGGTGTCAATCTGGAGGGAATCCTCCAGAAGAGGAGCCAGGATTTGTTTGGCATCATTAATGGTATCGACTATGAAGATTATGACCCCATGACGGACCCGGAAGTGTTTTCCCCTTACCGGAGATCTGCTATCAAAAAGCAAAAAAATAAAGTAAAACTTCAGGAAATTTTAAATTTAACTAAAAATCCGGAAACTCCAGTTATTTCTTTCATATCCCGGCTGGTGGAACAAAAAGGGCTGGACCTGATCATGGCTGTTTTGGATGAAATATTGGCTATGGATGTTCAGCTGGTAGTGCTGGGTACCGGTGAATGCGGTTATGAAAAATCTCTTTTAGAAAAGTCCCGCCTTTACCCGGGGAAAATGTCTGTGAACATTATGTTTGCAGATTCTCTTGCCCGAAAAATATATGCCGGTTCCGATATGTTTCTTATGCCTTCAATTTTTGAACCCTGTGGAATCGGCCAGTTAATAGCGTTAAGGTATGGAACCATACCCATTGTTAGAGAAACCGGTGGGCTTAAGGATACGGTTCACTCTTTCAATGAATTTACCGGCGAAGGAAATGGTTTCAGCTTTTCCAACATAAATGCCCATGACATGCTTTATACTATAAAAAGAGCAGTACATTTTTATCACCAGAAGAAAATCTGGGAACAGCTTATATATAATGCTACCAGGACGGACTACAGCTGGAAGCATTCTGCCGCCGAGTACCATGAACTGTATAAAGGCCTGTTGAGCTCAAACAATTAGTGTGCAACAAAGGGGACGGTTCTTGGTTCTCGCACTGAATGTCCAGCTAAAGTTCGTTGAGGGAAAATGCCTCAAACACAGGTTTTCCGGTGTATTTAGTTTGATTTTGACAAAATAAATTTTTGGACACATCTGAGGTGAAACAAACATGCCATATCTGGAGTTAATAGCAACTTCCACCTTTGGATTGGAGGCAGTTGTAGCTCAGGAGGTAAAAGAACTGGGATACCGCGACGTTACTGTTGAAAATGGTAAAGTAACGTTTACAGGGGATTGGGAAGCCCTGTGCCGGGCGAATTTGTGGCTTCGGGTAGCGGACAGGGTACGGCTTAAGGTGGGGGAGTTCAAGGCACTCACCTTTGAGGAGCTTTTTGAGCAGACCAAAGCCCTACCCTGGCCTGAATTGATACCTGAGGATGCGGAGTTTCCCGTGGAGGGAAAATCAATAAAATCAGGCCTTTTTAGTGTGCCGGACTGCCAGGCTATTGTAAAAAAGGCCGTGGTAGAAAGTATGAAGAAGAAATATAAGCGGCAGTGGTTTGATGAAAAAGGCCCTCTTTATAAAATAGAGGTAGCCCTGTTAAAGGACACTGCCACCCTGACCATAGATGCCAGTGGTGCCGGCCTTCACAAAAGGGGCTATCGGGAAGCAGCCAGTTATGCCCCCTTAAAAGAAACCCTGGCGGCAGCTCTCGTAAAGCTGGCCCACTGGAGGCCGGATATGATTTTGGTGGACCCTTTTTGTGGCTCCGGAACCATTCCCATTGAAGCAGCCCTGATTGGGCAAAATGCCGCCCCCGGAATGAACAGGGAATTTGTTTCAGAAGGCTGGCCCAATATACCGCGGAAGGTATGGAGACGGGCCAGGAAAGAAACCCATGAGGCTGCAAACTTTGAACAGCCCTTAGAAATTATTGGAACGGACATTGATCATAAGGTATTAAAGTTAGCCCGAAGGAATGCCTTTGAAGCGGGGGTAGACCAGGCCATTCATTTCCAGCAGATGCCCTTCAGTGAATTTCGTTCCAGGAAGAAATATGGCAAGATTATCTGTAATCCACCTTATGGGGAACGTCTGGGGGAACTGCAGGAAGCAAAAAAGATATATGAAGAAATGGGAAAAGCATTCAAGGAATTTGATACCTGGTCCTTTTATATCCTCACTTCCTATGGTGATTTTGAAAAATTGTTTGGAAAGAAAGCCACAAAAAAACGAAAGTTGTATAATGGGAATATTAAAGTAGACTATTACCAGTACTTTGGCCCAAAACCACAAAAAAAGAAGGAAGGAACGAAACAAACAGCGGCTGAAAATGTATAAAGGACAGGTAATGAGACAATTAAAAAAAAGTTAATATAATATTGAAAAAATTCTGAAAAAGGTATTGACAAAAGAATTGAATCATGGCATAATTATATTACCAGATTCCGAGAGGCAAAAAAACAATCCGGGTGCGGCTCGGGTGGAAGTAGTAGGGAATTGAGGATGACGTGAGTTTGAATCGTTCCCGGGGCGTCCAAAAGAGTCGTGTCGCAAGTAGGTCCGGAGTGGAAAGGTAAGCTCAATGTTTCGGCATTGGGGACGTTACCGGGAAGCACCGGGAGCCGCGGAACTGACCCTGTAGGGACGTCTGGAGGCTGAGTGAAGCTCAATTCTAATTGAAGGGGCGGAGGTCAGTCAGAGAAGGACGGGGGTTGGGACGGAGAGTTGGAAGGTCTGTTGGGATCTGGTTTTATTATTAAGGGAAAGGGACAGGTTTTCTGTCCCTTTTTTATTTTTGCCAGCTTAGAGGCGAAGGCTTGGGAATAAGGATGAGGCTCTTTTACTCTTTAATATATTCAGCTACATACTGCAGGTTTCGATATTTTTCATTATGGTCCAGGCCGTACCCTACTACAAAAATATCCGGCAGGTCAAAACCTTTATAGTCTACCGGAACATTAACAATTCTGCGGGACTCAACGTTTAAAAAAGTGCAGACCTTTAAGGTTTTGGGGCTGCGGGTTTTTAGGTTGCGCAGAAGGTAACTGAGGCTTAATCCTGTATCCACAATGTCCTCTACCACCAGCACATCCTTATCGGCAATGTTTATATCAAGGTCTTTAGTAATCCGTACTACCCCGGTGGAATTCGTTCTTTCTCCGTACCGGGATATGCTGATAAAATCAATGGAAAAAGGAATGGTTAGGGACCGGCAGAGGTCCACGGCAAAAAAAACACTTCCTCTAAGCACACTAATCAGCACCAGTTCTTCTCCCTGGTAATCACGAGAAATTATTTCCCCCAACTGCTGGACCCGGATGGAGGTTTCCTCTGGGGAGAGCACTACTTTGAGTTTTCTATCCATAAAATCTTCCTTTCCATTGGTCGACCTCTTATCTTTAGGTATCAAAATAAATTCCTTTTGGCTGAGGCTTCTCATTGGCTGAGAACCAGCGGAAGCCTGGAATTATGGTGCAGGATGACTACTCATCACAATACTGTGTAGTGTTTTATCATTTAAGCTATTTAATCCTCCATCCCAAATTTCTTTAACAGGCTTTTATAATCTTTGTTGTAAATAATTTTTATATTTACGTCGGGGTATAGCTCCTTTAACCGGCGTATTTTTTTATTTTTTTTCCATACTAATTTCTGTTTTTGAGTGGTTATTTCTACATACAGGTCATGGTCAGGCAGATAAAAATCTGGAGAAAAAGCTTCAGTAATATTTCCCTCGCTGTCCCACTCCAGAGGGAAAGTTCTGGGCTCATATTTCCAGTTGATACGGTAAAAATCCAGCATTTTTGCAAACTCTTCTTCGCTGGGATGCATAAATGGAATTTCTTTCGTTTCTGGAGAGGAGAGTTCCCAGTTTACTTTTAGTGGTTCTTCTTTTACCGGATCGACAAAATCATTATTTTTTTCCATGATTATAAATGTATTGACTATAATTTCAGAAGCGCTATCTGCTGAAAAATTTCCGGTATTCACAACCAGGTCGTAAAGATTCAAGTTCAACCAGTTTTCATTAAATATGTCTTTTATATATTTTTTCCTGTCTCTGTCCTGCTCTGTGACCAGAGTGTGAGCAGCTTTTTTACCCAATGAATAAAGTTCCATTACCCGGTGAATCCTTTTCTCCACGGGGCAGATCACCTTTACATGCAGG
Source organism: Bacillota bacterium (assembly GCA_007120745.1). GTDB lineage: Bacteria > Bacillota > Dethiobacteria > SKNC01 > SKNC01 > Contubernalis. Next base: position 254 of record SKNC01000128.1, on the reverse strand, counting down.
GCAGGACGGTATTCTTTAAAAAGGATGTTACCTCCTCTTCCCAGGATTACAAGGTTATTTTCCTGGGATAATTCATTGAGATATTGGTGCAGGGAAAAAATACGTTCCTTGCGGAGAAGGAATTGGTGGTCATTCTTTTCTGGGGCTTTTTCATCTAACTCCATATGGTGGAGGGTCTTTGTGTGAGGAGAAAGGTCATCTTCAATAATTTTTTTGTTAATTAATAAAAAGTTTAATTTTTCCGCAGTTACCCG
>SKNC01000019.1 GCA_007120745.1 Bacillota bacterium | reverse complement strand
TATGTATGCTTGAGAGTGGGGCTTTTTCAGGTGGTCGACGTAAATATTACGAGCAATTTTAAAGAGCCATGTTCTGGCGCTGGCCTCCCCCCGAAAGCCGGAGAAATATTTCAGGGCCCGAAAAAAAGTTTCCTGGGTCAGCTCTTCGGCAGTATGAGTATTGAGGGTGCAGCGATAGAGATAGTTAAAGACCGGTTTTTTATAATAGCTGTAGATTTCTTCGAAAATTCCCGCCATCGCTCAACCCCCTTCTACTTATACTGACATGTGAAATGGTAAAAAAGTTACAAAAAAAATCCCCGCAAAGAGATATTTCCTTTACGGGAACCGCTTTTCCTTTTACAAATCTAAGTAAGTTCATTTACTGCACTTTGAGCTCGAGCTCCAGGATTGTTTCCGTGGAAATTTTACTAACTCCAATAATAACAAAATAAGCTCCATAAGAGCTTAAAGAAGAAAATATATACTTGATTTTACCGGGGAGATGCATTTCCTCGGTTTTTATTTGACAATCGTTTTAGTGTTAAAATGGTGTCAAGTCGCTTATCCCTTGTTGAAAAAAAATGGCGCGCCCGGCAGGACTTGAACCTGCGACCTCCTGATTCGTAGTCAGTTACTCTATCCGGCTGAGCTACGGGCGCATGTTATTTATAACGTTCGTTTTATAATTTAATAATGGCGGAGAGAGAGGGATTCGAACCCTCGATACGAGTTTTGGCTCGTATAATCGCTTAGCAGGCGACCGCCTTCGACCGGCTCGGCCATCTCTCCGCAAATAATATTCCACTTTATGGCGGAGGGGGTGGGATTCGAACCCACGGCTCTTTCGAGTCACTGGTTTTCAAGACCAGCTCCTTAAACCGCTCGGACACCCCTCCCGACGCGATTAATAGTATAACATATTCGGGGGCACGAAGTCAATAATAACCCGAAAAAAGGGTCATGTCAAGTGCTTGAGTTTGCAAAATATTTCTATTCCATTCCTACAAAAAAGTTAACCGGTTTTTCCTACCGCAGCCAGGTATATGACAAACTCTTCAACCCCATCTAAATGTAAAATTTCATTCATTTCATCATCCATAAAAGCGGCAACGGCACAGACTCCACAGTCCACCGCTTCGGCACCGAGATATAAATTCTGGCATACATGGCCGGCATCCAGGTGCAGGTAACGGTAACTCCGCTCCCCGTATCGCCATTTCATACGCCTGCTTACCGCAGACCAGATAAAGGTTGCCCCGCTTTCTTTGATAAAGGACTGCCTTAAACAGGCCTGGTGAATGTCTTCACGGAGCGCAGGTTCCAGGTTGATTTCCGCCAGCATGTGGTGAAGGGCCGAATATCTATAAAGACCCGGTGATAACTCACTGACATTGTTTAATAACAGGTATGTTTCAAAGGCATGTCGGGCCCCCGCAGAAGGAACTGTGCGAAAGGTTGCCGTTCTCGGAGCTATTTTCTTTATGCCTTGAGTACACCAGAGCAGGAAAGAAAGTTCTTCCAGGGTCATGGGTGCCTTAGAAAAACTTCGGTGGCTTACTCGATTATTTATGGCTTCCCGTAAACTGATTTCCTTTATTTCTACTTCCCGGGGATTCGGTAAAGAAATAAACTTTTGGTTTTCATTGAATTCTTTTTCCAGGGGAGGTTGTTTTAAGCCCATTGCCTGGTCCGATATCCCCAGATATTTAAACCTGGTCCTCTCCATAAACTGCCTGCCAATATCTTTAATTTTACTCAACTCCTTTTTGTATTCTGAGCCATTCATTCTTCAATAGTTTATATTTTTCAACTGACCATTAATTGAAATTCGATAGATCCAGCCGCCTGAGAAGCTGGGCATTCAGTGCAACAATAACGGTGCTGGCAGACATGACCATGGCTCCTACGGCCATGGGAAGAATGAAGCCAATGGGGGCTAAAACACCGGCGGCCAGAGGTATAATCGCCACGTTGTATCCCGCTGCCCAAACCAGGTTCTGTATCATTTTTTTATAAGTGGCCGAGGAAAGATGAATGAGCTTCACAACATCCCGGGGGTCATTTTTTACCAGTACAATTCCGGCGGACTCCACGGCTACGTCGGTTCCTGCTCCGATGGCTATTCCTACATCAGCTACCGCCAGGGCTGGAGCATCATTTATGCCGTCCCCTACCATGGCTGTTTTATATCCTTCCTGCTGCAGCTGTTCTATTTTTGAAGCCTTATGTTGGGGGAGCACGCCGGCAAAATAACGCTCAATCCCCAGCTCTTCGGAAACTTTTTTTGCAACCCCGTGGCTGTCCCCGGTGAGCATGACCACTTGAATTCCCCGGTTCTTAAGGGCCTTGACCGCTTCTTGAGATTCCTCCCGAATGACATCTGCAATCAAAATAATACCGACAATTTTATGATCTTCAATCACAAAAACTGTGCTCTGCCCGGAGTTGTTGGCTTCTTCCACAATTTTGTCCCATGAGGGATCCGCTTTAAGTTCCAGGAAATCTAAAAGATTAGGTCCCCCCACATATATATCCTGCCCGTCTAAACGAGCCTTAACCCCTCTGCCCGCCAGGGCCTGAAAATCAGATACTTTTGGTATGGTAATTTCCCGTTCCCGCGCAGACTTCAAAATCCCCCGGGATATCATGTGTTCCGAGTCTGCTTCTGCTGCAGCAGCCAGCTCAAGTACCCGGTCTTCGCTGTGTCCCGAGGCAGGGTAAATTCCTACAACGCCCTGTTCTCCCCGGGTAAGGGTCCCTGTTTTGTCAAATACAACACAGTTTAAGCTGCGGGCTTCTTCCAGCGCCAGCCGGTCTTTCACCAGAAGGCCATTTCTGGCTGAAAGGTAAGTGGATATGGCGATCACCAGGGGAATAGCCAGCCCCAGAGCATGTGGACAGGCAGCCACCAGGACCGTCACCACCCGTTCCATCACAAAGGTTCCCTGGGCAGGAGTTATGCCCCAGGCCAAAGCAGTGATTCCTGCTGCAGTCAGCGCAATGAGCACCAGCCAGAAAGCAGCCCTGTCCGCTAAAAACTGGGCACGGGACCGGGAAGACTGGGCCTGTTCTACCAGGCGCATAATTCCGGCCAAAACGGTTTCTTCTCCAATATTTTCTACTTTTACCCGCAGGGAGCCTCCCTGGTTTACCGACCCTGCTATCACCTGGTCTCCGGATTTTTTTGGTATGGGACTGGATTCACCGGTCAGCATGGCTTCATTTACCCGGGTTTCTCCCTGAGTCACTTTTCCGTCGGCAGGAACCTGCGCTCCGGGACGGATTAGTATCAAGTCCCCTGTCTTCAGGCTGCTTACCGGGACCTCTTTCTCTCCTGAATCAGTAATCAACCAGGCTTTATCCGGCAGGAGCCTGGCCATTTCCTTTAGTGCTCCCTGGGCACCCTGAACCGCATTCATTTCCACCCAATGGCCTAGAAGCATAACTGCTACCAGGGTTGCCAGTTCCCAGTACAGTTCTTCTCCCGGCAGCCCAAAGGTAACCAGCAGGCTGTAGGTAAAGGCAACTGTAATGGCCAGACTGATCAGGGTCATCATCCCTGGCCTGCGGGAGGTAATTTCATCCCATCCACCCTTTAAAAATACTGAGCCTCCGTAGAAAAAAATTACCGTGCCCAGAACAAAAGGGATGTAAGATGAGCCGGGGAAATGTGGTGGGGAAAACCTCAGCCACATTTGTATATGATGACTGTATATGAGGACTGGAATGGTAAGAATTAAGGTGACCCAAAAGCGCTTCCGAAACATTTCCGGAGAATGGGCAGCATGCCCTTCATGACCAGAATGGTCTCCTTGATCATCATGCTCCTGGTGTCCGGACTTCTCCTGTTGACTATCGTGTTCCTCATGCCCCGTGGATTCCTTATGTGAAGAAAGGTCTTTAGAAGGGTCGCGTTCATTGTCTTTTACATGTTCTTCATGACCGATTCGTTCATCCACACCGGTATGTTTTCCATGGTCGTCTTTATCTTCCTGACCGGGATGCTCTTCCTGGCTATCTTCTTTTTCCTGTTTGCTATGTAAGGCATGATTTTTCTCACTGTTTTCATGTTCGGAAAGTGAATGGTTGTTTTGTTCATCTTCGGTGCCATTTAAATTTTTATTCATAGATAAAACCTCCTTCGTTTCAAAGCTTTGCCGGGATGTTTTTGTACAAACATATACTTCTTTTTTATACAAAAGGTCAAGTTTCTTTTATGTTATTTGATATATATGGCCTTGTCTAATAAAGATTTGTTAATATATCCTTTAAGGAAAAGAAACGCTGCTGTCGTAGGGACAGCAGCGTTTCTTTTCTCTTTACATTTTGTTTTATGATTTTGTGTTGGTTAAATTTCTGGAGGCAGCTGATGCAGAAAGTCCAGGAGAATTTTGTTAAATTCTGCTGCATGGGTTTCCATGGGGCAGTGTGCTGCTTCTGGAATTACCACCAGCTCTGCCCGGGGCAGGTCCCCGGCAAGCCTCTCCCCCTGTGTCAGGGGAACCCAGGTATCGTTCTCTCCCCAAATACAAATGGCGTCGGTTTTCACCTGACCCAGTCGTTCTTCCAGAGTAAAAGCCATATTTAGGGTTCCTCCCGTGTTTATCTCCATCATGGTTACCTCGGTTCCTTCGATAGTTAAGGGGAGATAATATCCATCTACTTCTTCCGGGGCAGGGGGCCGGCCATAGGCTGAAGCAAGAAGGCCCTCCATCCGATCTGTTGTAAGGCCCCTGCTTACCAGCAGTCCAACCCACCTTTGAACGGGTGGAAGCTGCATCAAGCCCATGAAAGGCCGGGGAAAGGGAGGCGGATAAACGGCACCACAAACCAGCGCCAGGGATTCGACATTTTCAGGCTGCTCCAAAGACATTGCAGTAATCACTCCACCCCCCATGGAATGGCCTGCCAGATGCCACCTGCCGCCCTCTTCAATGGAATCCGTTAACTGCCAGAGCTGTTCTACCCATCTTTCGGAGTCCGCTGCACCCGGGCCCCTGCTGCTCAGTCCGAAGCCCGGAAGGTCCACTGCCATTACCCGGTACCCCTCATCCACCAGCGGCAGAACATTGTGCCGCCAGCTGAAGGTTGAACCCCCCAGGCCGTGAACCATCAGCACATTTCCCCGGGGCTGCTGCTCCGGCTCCCACAGCCGGTAATGAATAGTTATCCCGTTAATCAGAAAGAAATTGCTGTTTTCATAAGCAATTTCTTCGGCAGTTACCTGCTGCTCCGGAGTTCCAAAGGGAATTACGTAAGGTAAAAGGCTTAAAAAGGCCAGGATGAACAAGACAGCAAACAATATCTTTTTCCCAATGCTTTTTCTTCCCTGGAGCATTTATTTTTCCTCCATCTTTTACTTTGTTTTTCAAAGCCCATCCGGCGGTTACTTCCTCTTTTCAGGGTAAATCTTTCCCCCCTCCAACCGGGGGAAATAAGGATGAAGGATCTCAGGTATTCTTATACTTCCGTCCTCCTCCTGGAAATTTTCCAGGATCGCTGCCGTGGTGCGCCCCACTGCGATGCCCGAACCGTTTAATGTATGCACGTACTGTGCCTTGGCCTTGGGACCCGGGCGGAAACGAATATTGGCACGCCTGGCCTGGAAGTCCCGGAAATTGCTGCAGGAGGATATCTCCCGGTAGGTATCATAAGCCGGCATCCAGACCTCCAGGTCATATTTTTTTGCCGCTGCAAAGCCCAAATCCGCTGTGCACATGTCCATCACCCGGTAGGGCAGCTGCAGCAGCTGCAGTACCTTTTCCGCGTCCTCTACCAGCTTTTCCAGCTCTTCTTCCGAGGTTTCCGGCTGCACGAATTTTACCAGCTCCACCTTATTAAACTGGTGCTGTCGGATTAAACCCCGGGTATCCCTGCCGTGAGCCCCTGCTTCTGCCCGAAAACAGGCACTGTAAGCCGCGAAATATTTTGGCAGTTCCTCAGCAGCCAGGATTTCATCCCGAAAAAGATTGGTTACCGGCACTTCCGCCGTGGGAATCAGGTAGTAGTCGTTCTTTTCTATCTTAAAGGCATCCTCTTCAAACTTTGGGAGCTGCCCTGTTCCCACCATGCTGTCCCGGTGCACCATAAAAGGCGGAAAAACCTCCGTATAACCATGCTCCCGGGTGTGAAGGTCCAGCATAAAATTTAACAGTGCTCTTTCTAACTGTGCACCCAGTCCGTAATACAGGGCAAACCGGGATCCGGTAATCTTGCCGGCTCTTTCAAAGTCCAGGATTCCCGCATCCATCCCCAAATCCCAGTGGGCCTTAGGGGAAAACTTAAACCGGGGAGGGTCTCCCCAGGTCCTTACGGTAACATTATCCTCTTCCGAAACTCCTACCGGTACTCCTTCATCAGGAATGTTGGGTATGTTCAGCAGAATGAAGTTGATTTCCTCTGATAGCGCCTTCACTTTATCATCCATGTTTTTTATATCCTGGTTAACCGTTTTCATCTCCGCAATAAGGTCCCGGGCATCCTCCCCACCCTTCTTTTTACGGCCTACCTCCTGGGAAACCACATTACGACGGTTTTTCAGTTGTTCTACCTGGTAAAGAACCTCTCTTCTCTCTTCATCCCTCTGAAGAAGCCCCTCCAGGTCCGCTTCTTCCCCTTTATTCACCAACGCCTGTCGAACCTGTTCCGTATTCTGGCGTATGAATTTTAAGTCCAACATATGTATTTCCTCCTTTATTGCGGCAGCCTTCTATATTGTGCTGCTGATATATCTTCTTTCCGTATCCAGTTCCCATACTCCTGCTGATTCTATCAAGGCATATGGTTATATTTACATGAGGGCATCTCTTTTTCTCAGATGCCCTCAATAATCAAAGGATTTATTACATTTCCGATGGAGCCTCTATACCCAAGAGATAGAGGCCGTTAACCAGTACCTGCCTTACCCCATCAATTAATAAAATTCTGGCCTGCCTGAGCTCTCCTTCTGCAGTGAGCACAGGACACTGGTGATAGAAATTGTTAAAGTCTCTGGTAAGCTCAATCAGGTATCGGGCCAAAATTGAGGGTTTGTAGGTCTCCGCTGCTTTTTTTATGGTTTCGCTGAACCTGGCCAGGGCCAGAATCAGGGCCTGCTCCTCCCCGGTCTCCAGCAGGGAAGTATTTATTTCAGGAATCACAGTAACATTTTCTTTTCTTAAGATGCTGCATATTCTGGCATGGGCATACTGTATATAGGGTGAGGTTTCACCGCTGAAATCCAGTACCTTATCCCAATCAAAATCTATGTCTTTAATCCGGTCATTGCTAAGATCCCCGAAAATCACCGCTCCGATTCCAATCATTTCCGCCACCCGGTTCTTATCCTTTAATCCCGGATTCTTTTCTTCAATAATCTGCCGTGCCAGTTCCACCGCTTTATCAATCACGTCCTCCAGGAAAATTAAATTTCCCATGCGGGTTGACATCTTTCCCTCCTTAAACTTAATCAAGCCGAAGGGAACATGAACGCATCTTTCCGCCCAGGGAAAGCCCATACATTCCAAAACCTTGAACAGCTGTTGAAAGTGAAGGGACTGGGCGGCCCCTACCACATAGATTAAACGGTGAAACCTGTATTTTTCGTAACGATAAATTGCCGCACAGAGATCCCGGGTAGCATACAGGGTGGCGCCGTCTTTTTTCCTGAGGAGACAGGGTGGAAGTCCAAAGGCTTCCAGGTCTACAATTAATGCCCCTTCGCTCTCCTGAACCAGGTTCTGTTCCATCAGGCTGTCAATGGTTCCCGCCAGCATCTCGTTGTAAAAACTCTCTCCCTGTTCCGCATCAAAGGTGATATCCAGGCGATCATAAATTCTATTAAACTCCCTGAGGCTCAGGTCCCTGAAATGGCTCCACAATTGAAGGGCTTCTTCCTCTCCGTCCTCCAGTTTTTTAAACCATTTTCGGCCTTCCTCCTCCAGGGATGGATCTTCCTCCGCTGCCTTATGAAATTTGACATACAGCTGGTAAAGATAAGAAATTGGGTCCTCTCTCAGGCTGTCTTCGCTGCCCCAAAGCTTATAGGCCAACATCAGCTTGCCGAACTGTGTACCCCAGTCCCCCAAATGGTTGATACCCACACAGTTATAGCCCATGGCTTCATAAATGCGGTACAGAGAGCTTCCAATAACCGTAGAACGCAGGTGGCCAATTCCAAAGGGCTTGGCAATGTTAGGAGCTGAAAAATCGATGACAACATTTTTCCCCTGCCCCTCCTGCAGGTGTCCATATTTTTCCTTTTCATAAAAAGCTCCCTGAAGGGTTTCCTGGGCCAGTTTCTCCCGGCTGCAAAAAAAATTAAGATAAGGTCCCACGCTTTTAACGTCGCTGATCCAGAAAGATTCTTCTATGGCTTCCCCCAGCTTTTCCGCCAGGAATGCGGAAATTTCCTGGGGACTGCGCTTCCAGCTTTTGGACAGCACAAAGCAGGGAAAAGAATAATCCCCCATTTTTAGCTCAGGAGGAACGGTAAGCTGCTGTTGCACATCTTTTTCCGCAAGCTGAACCAGGGGTTGAAGTACAGACACTATCTCGTTTTTAAAATTCTCCACAACTTTACCTCTTTTCCGAAAAATTTTACGTTAAAAATTATCAACCAAGAGATGATTTGCCAATTATTTATTATATCCAAATAATCCGCAGTTATCAACCCTACAGATTGTCTGGCAAAATGTCATTCATACAAATTAAATTTTGCAGCCTGTTGGCTCTACTATTGTTCCGGATTAATCCCTCTTGGTTTTTCCAGGGGCTGAGAAAGATGTGAAAATCCCCGGGGAGAAATGTTCTCCCCTTCCACCAAAATCTGCACCTTGTTCTGCTTAAGGTTTTCTGTAAGGGTAGCCACCAGCCCGTCAGTTACCACCTGGGCCCTGGCCTTAAGATCTGAATTTTCCGGATTTTCAAAGAGGGTTAAAAATTCCTGGTTCAAATCCAATGTAACAAGATCCCCTTCCACCCGGGCTTCAATAATTTCCACATTACAGGGGATAAAGCTGCCGGCCTCCTGGAAATATTTATAGCTTATAAATTCAGCGGGGTCTTTACTCACAGGGGAGGGCTGAATCTCCCAGGGAATAAGGTAATAACGGAACCCGGAACGATAAGGTATGAAAAGCAGAGGACTGCTTTCCCTGACCTGCTGGCTGCTGAATTCCTGCCCAATAAAAACTCCAGGTTCTCCAAAGGAATACTTTTCTTCTCCTTCTACCATGAACTTTATACTATCCACCGTTGGGAACTGGGAAAGAGTATACAGAATGGAATTAATGATTCCCGTGCTCTGGGTGGCCCCGGCAATCTGTTCCAATTCCCCGGGCAGGTTTACTTCCACCTTTCCATCCTCTGTGCTGATCCCTATGTCAATACCCTTGGGTATGGTGCGAATTAAGTAGCTTCTTACCTTAGGTCCCTTCACCAGTTCTTCTATGGCAGTTCGCATCATATTGCTGGTTTTCGTGACTTCCCGGGACACGGGAACAAATACCAGGGCGTTTTGGTCATAAAAATACAGGTCTATCCGGGTTTCCTCCTCCTTCAGTGGTTTTAGCTGATCCACTGGAACATAGTAAACGTTTTCAGTTTCACTGGGAATATACTCCCCAAGGGTTTCCCGATTCAAATTCAATACATATACATTTCCATCGTAACAGCCTAAAACCAAAAACCCGCCGTCGTCGCTCAGGGCAATCTTGTCAGCCCGGCTTCCTGCATCGATCTCCCTTCTCAATCTTCCCCGGACGTCATAAATGCTGACCCGTGTCAGATCTTCGCTGTAATGCCTCCAGGAGGCCACCACAATCCTCTGGCCATCAGCAGACAAGGCTACCGAAGAGTCGTCTCTAATCCTCTGCTTCCACAAAAGATTTCCTTCAATATCTAAATAAATTAAATTATCCCTGCCGGCTCCAAACTGATTATAAGCCAGAATGTACCGGTTGTTCCGGGAGAATTTAATCTGTGTAACGGGAATCCCAATGTCCATACTCCACAATGTTTTTCCGTTACTGTCAAACAAATAAATGGTTTGGTCTGCCACCGCAGTCACATATTTTCCATCCTGGGAAAGCCCGGCTGTCTGAAATCCTTCTTTTTCCCAGAGCAGCTCTCCCCGTTCATCATATAAGAAAATCTTATTATCTCCCTGCTGGACCGCCTGCACCAGGTACATCATTCCCCTGGAATCCATCTGGGCATGGGTAATGCCGGGAATTTCTGCCTCCCATAGAATCTTCCCATGTTTATCCAGCAGATAAATTCTCCCTTCCTCCTCCTTTGGAGAACTGGACAATACCATAACCCGATGGGCATCATCCGAAACATCCATTGTGTTTACCGGTGTGTCCAAAAAAGTTTCCCACAAAAACCTTCTTTCCTCGTAAAGGGATATTCTACCGTCATCGTCCGCCGAGACCATGGTGTTTCCACAGCAGCTGAAGGCTGAAGACACCTGAGATTGATCAAAGCTATTTTCCCAGAGAAGCCTGCCCTCACCATCTAGTAAAAACGCTCTCTCTTCAAGACTGACCAGAATTTTTCGTCCATCACTGCTGATGTTTATATCATTGAAGGTAACCTGCTGGTTCATTACAGAAAATCTGCCCTCCAGCACCTTTTCCCGGTCAGTTCTTTCCCCGGCATACAATGGCTCCACCGGTCTTCCTTCCTTATCCATGCCCGTAAGGACCAGGTCACATCCCAAAAGGCAAACGCAGACCATAAAACAGGCTGCTAAAAAACATGTTATTTTCAGCCGGATGAAGCTTTTTGTCATAATAATTCCTCCTGGCTAAGAGTTTAACCTTTACTCATTAAAATTCCTTTTGCCACAGCTTAAAATAAAATAACAACCCTGTTAATTTTTATAAATACAATTACTTTTTGCCGGTTTCTCACAATTCCCCGGCCCTCTCATATCTCATTTACACTCTATACTTTGTTTTTTAGGCAAGGTAAAGGCGAAGGCTGAGCCGTAACCGGGCTTACTATCCACCCATATCTTCCCTCCGTGAGCCATGATAATCTCATAGCTGATGGCCATCCCCAGGCCGGTACCCCCCTTTTCCCGGGAGCGGTCCTTGTCTACCCGGTAAAAACGCTCAAAAATTCGGGGTTGATCTTCCAAAGGAATGCCAGGACCTGTATCTTTCACTTTAACCTGTATTTCCTCCCCTTGATCTTCCGCCTCTACCCGTATCCAGCCTCCTGGTGGAGTATACTTAATGGCATTATCTACCAGGTTAATTAAAACCCTTTTAATTTGATCCGGGTTAATTTGCAGGGCTGCCAGTTCCGGTATATCCCAGGTCAATTCCTGTTGATTTCGTTCTGCCCGGGTATGCATCCGCAGAAGAACGTCTTCAAAAAGAGGTCTCGGTTCAACCATTTGAAGCCCCTGCTGGCAGCTCAGGGAATCCAGCCGGGTTAAATCTAAAATATCTGTGACCAAAAGGGTCAGCCTTTCTATTTCCTTATCTATATCTTTAAGAAAATCCTTTCCTTCCTCCCTGGCCAGGTCATACTCCAGCATGTTTTTTACTAAAATATTTACTGAAGTTAATGGTGTTCTCAATTCGTGGGAAACATCCGCAACAAAGGCCCTCTGCTTTCTCTCCAAGAGTCTGTAAGCAGTTACATTTTTAATCATTGCCACCGCACCAAAAAATTCCTTTTGATCGTCCAATATAGGACTGATTACCATTTCATACTGATCCTCATCTAAAGAAACTTCACAGGTATTTTCTTCACTGGAACGCCAGGCCCTCTCAAAACATTTCAGTATTTCCTTTGGGAAAGGTATTTCATTAAACTTCTGTCCCATATAATCCTGGCCTTGAACCCTAAGGGTTTGCTCGGCTGCAGGGTTTACTAATATTAGTTTTCCATCGGCATCTACGGCAAACACCCCGTCCAGCATATTGGATATGATTGTGGAAAGCTTATTGCTTTCGGTGGATACCTCCTGTATGGTGTTTTCCAGGCGCCGGGTCATTTCTAATAGTTTTGAAACCATGATATTAAACTGCCGGGTCAGTTCCCCCACTTCATCATTTTGAATCACATGGATTTTCTGCTCCAGGTTGCCCTGGGCAATCTGGCGGGCTGCTGCAGTCAGAGCAGAGATGGGCTTCGTAATTTTCTTGGCAAATATGGCACCCAAAATGCCTACAATAACCAGGGCCATCCCCATAGTATACAGCAGAATTCGGCTGATGTACGACAGTATTTCATAAATTGGGTCCAGCGAAGAGGAAATAAAAACAGCGCCCAAAGAACTGCCCCCTTCGTACACGGGGACCGCCACCTGCATAACCCACTGGTCAGTTATGGCGCTCCTTTGAATGCTGTAACCTACTCCCTCTTCCCAGGCCTGGTCAATTTCATCACGGTCCAGCAGGCTGCCAATTAATCCCTCAACCCGCACCGAGTCTCCTACCACTGTTTTGTTATTATTTACAATAATCACCCGGGCCTTAATCTGCTGGCTGAAATCTTCCGCCAGGTTGCTCAAAATCATGTAGCTGGAACCCTCCTGGAGATATCCCTGGGAAAACTCCGCTACCAATCGCCCGGTTCTGGTTAACGCCTCTTTTTGATAACCCAGGTAATATTGTTCCAGTAAATTCAGAAGAAATACATTGATAATCAGGGTAACAAAGAATATTAAAATCAGGTAAGTTACCGTCAATCTACTGCGTATGCTTTGAAACACTAACGACCCTCCCTGAATTTATAACCGGTCCCCCAAACTGTTAAAATGTAGCGAGGGTTGCTGGGGTCTGTTTCCAGCTTTTCCCTCAGGTGTCGAATATGCACATCCACGGTCCGGGCATCGCCGTAATAGTTGTATCCCCAGATCTGCTCCAGCAGCTGTTCCCGGGAAAATACTCTGCCGGGGTTGCTGGCCAGAAGGTTTAAAAGAGCGAACTCTTTCGATGTCAAATCGATTTCTTCATCCTTAACCCGCACTTTATGCTGATAAAGGTCAATCTGCATGTCCTGAATTTTAATTAAGCTCTTCAGCGTAGAGCCCTGTACATCGGACCGGCGAAAAATCGCCTTTACTCTGGCCAGAAGCTCCCTGGGATTAAAGGGCTTGGTGATGTAATCGTCGGCCCCCAGCTCCAGGCCCAGTATTTTGTCTATATCATCCCCCTTGGCTGTCAGCATAATAATGGGCACATCCAGTTTTTTCCTCACCCGGCGGCAAACCTCAAATCCGTCTACCCCCGGAAGCATCAGGTCCAGAATCACCAGGTCCGGGTTTTCTGTTTCCATTTTTTTCAACGCTTCTTCTCCATCATAAGCAGGAATCACCTGGTACCCTTCTTTCTCCAGATTAAAAGTAAGCGCTTTAACTAAGGTCTTTTCGTCGTCCACTAGAAGTATTTTTTTCGACATGAGATCACCCTCTCTTCTATAATTCTTCATCTTTGCGTATATTCACGAATTATAGTGCTAACTCTTTATATTCTCTTTCCACCTGCTGAAAATCCTGCCAAACCAGCTTCTTTTTTTGAGGATCTCGAAGCAGAGCCGCGGGGTGGAAGGTGGGCATAATTCGGATCTCCTGCTTTTCCACCCATTTTCCACGGATTTTCGTAATTTGAGCCCGGGGATCTACCAGGGTTTTGGCAGACATGGCCCCCAGACAGACGATGATTTTAGGACGGATAATATTGATTTGCTCCTGCAGGTGTGGGTAACAGGCATTGATTTCCTCAGGCAGGGGGATTCTGTTTTTAGGAGGCCTGCATTTTACCACGTTGCCTATATATACCTCCTCCCGCTGAAAACCAGCGGCTTCCAGAATCTTGTCCAAAAGCTGCCCGGCCCGTCCCACGAAGGGCCGTCCCAGCCTGTCCTCATCTGCTCCAGGACCTTCCCCCACCAGCATCAGCAGTGCATCGGGGCTTCCTTCTCCAAAGACCACCTGGCTGCAGCCCTCCCGCAGCCCGCAGCGCCGACAGCCAAGGGTCTTCTGCTCCAACCGCCGCAGGGCCTGTCCCCTGGTTACTTCTACCTTTATCCCTTCTTCCTTTTCCTGACCCTCCGAAAGGTAAGTAAAAACATCTTTCTGCTTCATGCTCAGCCCTCCTGATATCTCATTAACTGGCCCTGTGTCACTTATACTTCTTATTTTAACATATAGAGCAGTTATTTGTACCTCCATTTTTGTACACTCTCTCCGCGGAGGGCCTGTCCCTTCTCTGGAAATGGAGCAGAACATTCACTTTTTCTTCCCATAAAAAAACTTCCATCATGGTAACCGTTTTGTTTTTCCAACGAACTACCATAAAGGAAGCTGACTTTATTTAAAAAAGCCTTGAGATAAATTATTTGTTCGCCGCCGCTGCCGCTTTTTTATTACCCTGAAGATCCTGTTTGCTCCCGGTTTTTTGGGAGGTATCCCGGGCCATCTCCAGCAGCAGCCGGTGAAACCGGTCATCCTCTGTAAGCTCCGGATGGAATGAGGTAACCAGCAGGTTCCCCTGCCGGGCTGCCACAATACGGTCCTGGAAGCGGCACAGGACCTCTACCTCCGGTCCGGCAAAGTTGATATAAGGGGCCCGGATAAACACGGCGGTAAAGGGTTCTTCCCCCAGAATGGGAACCTCCAGGGCTGCTTCGAAGCTTTCCCTCTGCCGTCCAAAAGCATTCCTCAGCACCCGGAGATTCATCAGGCCCAGGTAGGGGTCCTCACCCTCTATTTCTTCAGCCAGGAGGACCAGGCCGGCACAGGTACCGTAAATCGGCTTTCCTTCCGCCGCCATCTCATTTATGGGCCTGTCCAGGCCGAATTTTCTAATGAGTTTTCCTATGGTGGTGCTCTCCCCACCGGGAATAATCAGTGCTTCCAAGCCGGAAAAGTCCTGGCCCCTCTTAACGGGAACCCCTTGAGCCCCGCATTTTTCCAGCATTTTTATGTGTTCGGTAACAGCACCCTGTACTGCCAAGACGCCTGCTTTCATGTTGTATCCTCCTTACCAGCCCCGAAGCTGCATCCTCTCTCCCTCATTCAGGGTAGCCACATCAAGGCCCGGCATGGCATCTCCCAAGCCCTTGGAAACCTGGGCCAGTATTTGGGGGTCGTCATAATGTAAGGTAGCCTCCACAATGGCTTTTGCCCTGGCTTCAGGGTCCAGGGACTTAAAGATTCCGGAGCCCACAAATACTCCGTCTGCCCCCAGCTGCATCATCAATGCCGCGTCCGCTGGAGTGGCGATTCCCCCGGCGGCAAAATTCACCACCGGCAGCCTGCCCAGGTTTTTGACTTCCCTCAAAAGTTCCAGGGGCGCCCCCAGGTTTTTCGCCTCCGCAGCAAGTTCATCCTCTCTCATGTTTCCAACCCTTTGTATCTGCGACATAATCATCCTCATGTGACGGACAGCCTCTACCACATTACCGGTTCCCGGCTCTCCCTTGGTTCGAATCATGGCCGCTCCCTCGGAAAGTCTCCGCAGGGCTTCCCCCAGGTCCCGGGCACCGCAGACAAAAGGAACTGTAAAGGAATGTTTATCAATATGAAAAAGCTCATCCGCCGGGGTTAACACTTCACTTTCGTCAATGTAGTCTACCCCAAGGGCCTCTAGTATTTGAGCCTCTACAAAATGTCCGATTCTGGCTTTGGCCATTACCGGTATGGTTACCACTTCCATTATTTTTTCAATAATCTCCGGATCAGCCATACGGGCAACTCCACCGGCAGCCCGGATATCCGCTGGAACTCTTTCCAGTGCCATTACCGCCACGGCTCCGGCCTCCTGGGCTATTTTAGCCTGTTCGGGGGTGGTAACGTCCATAATGACTCCGCCCTTCTGCATTTCCGCCAGGCCTTTTTTAACTCTGTAGGTTCCTCTCTCCACCATCTTAATCCCTTCTTTCTCGCGATTACTGCAATTAATTTTACTACAAGGAAGGACAAATAACAAGAATTTTTACGGGCTTAATGTTTTTGATGGACTTATTTTTAATATGGCTTAAAAGATGGTCTTTAATTCCGCCTTCTCCTGAAACCTTTCCAGGGCCAGCTCTATCAGCCGGTCCAGCAGGTGCGGATAGCTCAATCCGGTGGCTTCCCAAAGCTTGGGGTACATGCTGATCTGGGTAAATCCAGGAATAGTGTTAATTTCGTTGACCACAATAGTTTCTGCAGAGGGGTCTACAAAGAAGTCCACCCGGCCCATCCCGGAACCATCCACCGCCTTAAACACTTCCACAGCCATGCTTCTTACTTCAGCGGTGAGCTTTTCCCCAAGCTGTGCTGGAATAACTAACTCCGAACGGTCATCAATGTACTTGGCCTGGTAGTCATAGAAATCGTTGCAGGGAATAATTTCTCCCGGCACAGAGGCTTCCGGGTCATCATTTCCCAAAACACTGACCTCAATTTCTTTTCCTGAGAGGTGCTCCTCCACCACAATTTTTCGGTCGTATTGGGCAGCCTCCTCAATCCCCTGAATCAACTGCTGCCGGTCTGCTGCCTTGGAAATGCCCACGCTGGAACCCAGGTTGGCCGGTTTAATAAAGCAGGGATAACCCAGCTCCTTTTCAACCTGCTCTAAAATTTGTTCCCGGCCTTCTTCCCACTCTCTTTTTAAAAAATAAAGATATTTCCCCACCGGTAGTCCGGACTGCTGAAAAAGCATCTTCATCACCACTTTGTCCATCCCGGCGCTGGCTGCCAAAACTCCTGGGCCCACGTAGGGGATCCCCGCCAGCTCCAACAACCCCTGGACCGTACCGTCCTCTCCGTAAGTGCCGTGAAGAACGGGAAAGACCACCTGGAGTTTCTCTATTCTGCCGGGAACCAGATGAGCAGTCCGGACCCCTCCCGGGCCTGGCCCAAAACTTTCCCCTGCACCGGAACTATCTGAGGGCCCTGCTTCGGTAAGGTATATCAGTCCTCCCACACCGGGGTCAGGAACTACCGCCACGGGCAGGTTTCCTCCGGGCAAGTTCCCAGTGGACAGCGCCTCCATGGGGTCGTTCCCCGCCAGCCAGGTGCCCTCCCTGGTAATGCCAATGGGAACAATATCATATTTAGACGGATTCAGAGCTGCCATTACGGAACTTGCAGACTTTAAGGAAACCTCATGCTCCCCGGAGCGGCCTCCAAATAATACACCCACCTTTAATTTCATATCCTCACCCCCAACAAATTTATCTATACTAATTTATGTTTAGAAACAAAACATATGCAAATAAGGGAATTTTTCAAGCCTGACCCCAAAATACCCGCCCTAAAGGGCGGGTATTCGTTTTTCTTTATTCCTCTTCCTCTTGAGATGCCTCAATCACTTTTTGAGCCATATGGTCCGGTACCTCTTCATACCGGTCAAACTCCATGGTAAAGGATCCCCGGCCCTGGGTCATGGAACGTAAATCAATGGAATAGCGGAACATTTCCGACAGGGGAACCTGGGCTTTGATCAGCTGTTTCCCGTTCATGGGTTCTGTGCCTAAAATTCTTCCTCTCTTGGAGTTCAAGTCCCCCATGATATCTCCCATAAAAGCATCGGGAACCGTAATTTCTACATTCATGATGGGCTCCAAAAGAACAGGATTGGCTTGTTCCATAGCTTTCTTAAAGGCCATGGAAGCAGCAATCTTAAAGGCCATCTCTGAAGAGTCCACGGTATGGAAGGAGCCGTCATACAGGGTGGTTCTTACATTTACCACCGGGTTCCTGGCCAATATTCCTTCCTCCATGGCCTCCTTAACTCCCTTTTCTACCGCAGGAATATATTGTTTGGGAACGGAGCCTCCAAAAATTTTGTCCACAAAATCGAACTCCTCCTCTGCAGGACCCACCTCAATCCAGACATGGCCGAACTGTCCCCGGCCCCCGGATTGTTTCTTGTGTTTCCCTTCCACTTTAACCGTAGAACGTATAGTTTCTTTATAAGGAACTTTGGGAGTAGACAGGTCAACTTCCACACCAAATTTTTTAGCCAGCCGGCTGCGGACGATATCCAGCTGCAGCTCGCCAATGCCCCAAAGCAGGGTCTGCTTGGTTTCGGTTTTCTTCTCCACCTCTAGGGTGGGGTCTTCGTCTAAAAAGCGGGTCAGGCCAGCAAAGACCTTTTCCTCTTCCCCTTTGGCTTTGGCCTTTACCGCGTAGGAAATGACCGGTCGGGGGAAGGTAATGGGGCTGAAGACTATGGGGTTTGCCTTATCGCAAAGGGTATCTCCGGTGGTAGTCTCCGACAGCTTAGCCACGGCGGCAATATCCCCGGCTGCGGCTTCGCTAATGTTAATCTGGGTTTTCCCCCTCATGAGAAACACCTGTCCCAAACGCTCCATTTTATCTTTATTGGAATTATACACCTGGGAATCTGACTTCATGGTTCCTGAGAATACCTTGAAAAAGTTAATCCTTCCCACATAGGGGTCGGCCAGGGTTTTATAAACCAGGGCAGAGAGGGGTTCCTCCCCGCTGACTTTACGGGTGATTTCCTCCTCCTCATTTCCAGGAGCAAACCCTTTCACCTCACCCACCTCTGCGGGAGAGGGCAGGCAGCTGTTGATTAAATTCAGCAGCGGCTGGCTTCCGATATTGCTGGTATATGCCCCGCATACCACCGGAATAACTTTCCCTTCAATGACTCCTTTTTTTAAGCCGGACTTAATTTCCTCCTCTGTGAGAGGTTCACCGTCCAGGTACTTCATGAGAAGTTCGTCATCTGATTCCGCCACCGATTCCATCATCATTTCCCGGTAGCTCTCCACCTGGTCCATCAGGTCTGCGGGAATCTCTTCTTCGTTTACTTTCTTTCCATCTTCACTGAAAACCAGTGCTTTCATATCCACCAGGTCTACAACCCCTTTAAAGGAGCCCTCCTTCCCTATGGGAGCCTGAACGGGGATGACCCCCAGTCCAAAAAATTCCCTCAGCTGTTCCAGGGTCTGGTCGAAGTTGGCGTTTTCCCGGTCCATTTTGTTGATTGCCACCAGACGGGGCAGGTTATAGTCGTCGGCCAGGCCCCAAACCTTTTCCGTGCCCACCTCTACTCCCGAGGCAGCACAGACCACCACCATACAGGAATCCGCTACCCTGAGAGCTGCCTGCACTTCCCCTACAAAGTCAAAGTAACCCGGGGTATCCAGCAGGTTAACCTTCAGGTTGTTCCACTCCACAGGGGCCAGGGTGGTGCTCAGGCTCATCTGGCGCTTTATCTCATCGGCGTCAAAATCGCTGGTGGTGGTCCCGTTATCCACCTGTCCCAGACGGTTTACGGCTCCGGAGGTGAACAACAGTGCTTCGGTAAGAGAAGTTTTTCCGGCACCCCCGTGGGAAATAAGGGCCACGTTTCTGATATCTTTGGTTTGATACGTTTTCATAAAATTCCTCCTTTAGTTACCAGTCATCAGTGAACTCATCTACTTCTTTTCTTCCTCCTGCTTTTTTTCAAATTGGGTTTTTTCTTCACACTGTGGACACTTTTTCGGTTTACAACGGGCTTCTCTTTCATATCCACATTGAGTGCAGGTCCAAAAAGCCATTTATATTTTCCCTCCGCTTTAAAAATTTTTTACGATTTCTCCGAAAGTCGTTCCTTCACGTAATTAATTAGCCCTCCCGCGGAGATTATTTCCTGCATAAATTCGGGAAAAGGAGCTGAATAGTATTTTTCCCCTTTTGTTTCATTTTTTATCAATCCTTTTTCTAAATCCACCGTAACCATGTCCCCTTCGGATATTGCCTCCGCTGCCTCGGGGCTCTCCAGGATGGGAAGGCCGATGTTGATGGCATTGCGGTAGAAAATCCGGGCAAAGGAATCGGCAATCACGCAGGAAATTCCTGCGGACTTTATGGCCAGGGGGGCATGCTCCCTGGAACTGCCGCAGCCAAAGTTTTTCCGGGCCACCATAATGTCTCCCGGGTGGATCTTGCTAAAGAACTGGGGGTCGGCATCCTCCATGCAGTGTTTGGCCAGCTCCTCCGGGTCCGAAGTGCTCAGGTACCGGGCTGGAATAATGACATCGGTATCCACATCGTCTCCAAATTTCCACGCTTTTCCATGCAATAAAGTCATTATTACAACACCTCCTCAGGGGCGCTGATTTTCCCCGTGACCGCTGAAGCCGCAGCAACAGCGGGATTGCTCAGATATACTTCACTTTCCGGATGGCCCATTCGCCCTACAAAATTGCGGTTGGTCGTGGCCAGGGCCCTTTCTCCTTTGGCCAGGACGCCCATATGACCCCCCAGGCAGGGGCCGCAGGTGGGAGTGCTCACCGCTCCTTCTGCTTCGATAAAGATATCCATAAGTCCTTCTTTCATGGCCTGCTGATAAATTTTTTGGGTGCCGGGAATGATAATCAGCCGCACCCGGGGGTGTACTTTTTTATTCTTTAATAATTCCGCAGCGATTCTCAAGTCCTCCAGCCTGCCGTTGGTACAGGAACCAATGACCACCTGGTCCAGGGCCACTTCTCCCACTTCACTGATGCCCCGGGTGTTTTCCGGCAGGTGGGGAAATGCCACCTGGGGTTCAATTTCCTCCACATTAAACTCAATCTCCTGGGCATACACGGCATCCCCGTCGCTGAACAGCCCCCGGTATTCCCTCTGTGCCCGACCCTCCAGGTATTGATAGGTAATCTCATCCGGTTCAATAATCCCGGCCTTGGCCCCGGCTTCAATAGCCATATTGCACATGGCCAGGCGGCTGTCCATGCTCAGTGACCGGATTACGGGTCCGGTAAACTCCATGCTCTGGTACAGGGCTCCGTCTACCCCAATCTGTCCTATGGTATAAAGGATTAAATCCTTTCCGCTGACCCAGGGATTTAATTCTCCCCGGTACACAAACTTGATTGTGGAGGGAACTTTAAACCAGGTTTCCCCCAGAGCCATGGCGGCCGCCATATCCGTGCTGCCAATCCCGGTAGCCAGGGCGCCTAAGGCGCCGTAGGTACAGGTGTGAGAATCGGCTCCAATAATGATTTCTCCCGGAAGTGTCAGTCCCAGTTCCGGGAGAAGAGCATGTTCTATGCCCATTCTTCCCACCTCATAGTAGTGGGTAATTCCCTGTTCCCGGGCGAACTCTTTCATAATTTTTGCCTGTTCCGCCGAGGCAATGTCCTTGTTGGGAGTAAAATGATCCGGTACCAGCACAATTCGTTCCGGGTCAAAAACTTTGTCCACCCCAATTTTACGAAATTCCCGAATGGCTACCGGTGCAGTGATATCATTTCCTAAAATCAGGTCCACTTTTGCTTTTACCAGCTCACCGGGTTTAACCGTTTCTTTTCCCCCATGGGCCGCAAGAATTTTTTCAGCTGCGGTCATCCCCATAATGTCCACCTCTTTTCTTTACAATCTTGTTTACCGCATTAATATAAGCCTTGGCGCTGGCCTCCAGGATATCGGTACTGACCCCCCTGCCGCTGATGATGGTTCCGTTATCGGTCAGGCGTATGTTTACTTCGCCCAGGGCATCTTTCCCCCCGGTGACCGCTTTAATGGAATAATCCAGCAGCTTAAAATGGAGGCCGGTAATCCTGTCGATGGTACGATAAATGGCGTCCACCGGGCCTTCTCCGCAGGCCGCTTCCTCTAATAATTCTCCCTGCCGCTCTATTCCTACAGTAGCGGTGGGGCGAAATTTGTTTCCCGTAAAAATTTGAAAATAGCAAAGCTTAAAATATTCAGGAACCCGGTACAGTTCTTCTTCGATGATTACTTCCATCTCCTGCTCCGAGACAATACTCTTTTTATCCAGTAATTCCTTTACCCTGAGAAAGAGCTTTTCCACTTCCTCCTCCGGTGGGTCAAATCCCATTTCTTTCAGCTTTACCCGGAAGGCATGCCTTCCGGAATGCTTGCCCAGGACAATGGCGCGGTTCATTAAGCCGATGGATTCGGGCTTCATGATTTCATAGGTGGATTTCTCCTTCAGCACGCCGTCCTGATGGATGCCGGATTCATGGGCAAAGGCATTCCTGCCTACAATGGACTTGTTGGGCTGCACCACCATGCCTGTGAGTTTGCTGACCAAACGGCTGCAGCGGTAAATCTGCCTTTGATCGATACGGGTGGTAATATTCCCATAATAGTCAGGCCGGGTGGACAGCGTCATGACCAGCTCTTCCACCGCGGTATTTCCCGCTCGTTCCCCGATTCCGTTCACGGTACATTCCACCTGGTCCGCCCCGTTTTCCACCGCCCTCAGGGAGTTGGCCAGGGCCAGTCCCAGGTCGTTGTGGCAGTGAACGCTTAAAGTAACCCTGTCGGTGGCAGGGACCTTTTCCTTGATTTTTCTTATCAATTCTCCAAACTGGGAGGGGATCTGATAGCCTACGGTATCAGGAACGTTTATCACCGTGGCCCCCGCCTGGATGGCCCGTTCTATGACCCTGCACAGAAAATCCAGGTCGGACCGGCTGGCGTCCTCCGCAGAAAACTGAACATCTTCAACAAAATTTTTCGCGTATTTTACTGCGGACCCGGCAATGTCCAGGACTTCCTCCCGGGTCTTACACAATTTATATTTTAAGTGAATATCGGAAGTAGCTATAAATGTATGAATTCGAGGGTTTTTACACCCCTCCAGGGCCTGGCGGGCAGTATCAATGTCTACCTGACGGGCCCTGGCCAGTGCTGCTATGACCGGTACCTTGACATTCTCCACAACCATTTTTACAGCCTGCAGGTCACCGGGGGAGGTGATGGGAAAACCGGCTTCAATCACATCCACCTTCAGTTTTTCCAGGTGGCGGGCGATTTCCACCTTTTCCTCCGGACACAGGTTCACCCCCGGGGACTGTTCTCCATCCCTCAGGGTGGTGTCAAATATTTGAATCACCCTGGCCATCCGCTTCCCCCCTTACTGCGGCTTATTTATCCAGCTCATCATGCCTCTCAGCTTTTTGCCCACCTGTTCAATCTGGTGGTTCTCATCTTTTTTGGAAAGGGCATTAAATACCGGGCGGTTGGCCTGGTTCTCCAAAATCCAGTTCTTGGCGAATTCTCCGCTCTGAACTTCCTCCAGAATCTTTTTCATTTCCCTGCGGGTTTCCTGGTTGATAATCCGGGGACCGCTGACCAGGTCGCCGTACTGGGCGGTATCGCTGATGGAATACCTCATCCAGGAAATTCCCCCTTCGTAAATCAGGTCTACAATCAGTTTCAGTTCGTGCAGGCATTCAAAGTAGGCAATCTCCGGCTGGTAACCGGCTTCTATCAGGGTGTCAAACCCTGCCCTGATGAGTTCCGAAACCCCGCCGCACAGAACCGCCTGTTCGCCAAAAAGATCGGTCTCCGTCTCTTCTTTGAAGGTAGTTTCAATGACCCCGGCCCGGGTGCAGCCAATTCCCTTGGCATAGGCCAATCCCAGGTCCCGGGCGTTTCCGGTATAGTCCTGGTACACAGCCAGGAGCCCCGGGACGCCTCCCCCTTCAGCGTACATCCTTCGCACCAGGTGACCCGGGCTTTTGGGGGCCACCATGAAGACGTCCACCGTGGGCGGGGGCACCACCTGGCCGAAATGTATGTTAAAACCGTGGGAAAATACCAGGGCATTTCCCTCCTGAAGATTGGGGGCGATGCTTTCCAGGTACACTCTCCTCTGAATCTCGTCGTTGATTAAAATCTGTATAATATCCCCCTGCCGGGCGCCTTCCTCCGCGGTCAGGACGGTAAATCCATCGGCCTCCGCCTTCTCCCAGGCCGGCGTGCCGGGACGTTCGCAAACCACCACGTTCACCCCGGAATCCTTTAGATTCTGGGCCTGGGCATGACCCTGGCTGCCGTACCCGATAATGGTTACCTTTTTGTCTTTTAACAAGTTCAGGTCAGCATTTTCATCATAATACATTTTAACCATTTTTTCTACCCTCTCCATTCATTTTAATATATTTTACTCCCCTCGTCAGCGAAATCTTTCCCGTACGGGCCAGTTCCTGGATGCCAAAGTGCCTGAGAAGGAGTTCAAAAGCCTTCAGTTTTTCCACATCCCCGGTGACCTCTACCATGAGAGAGTCCAGAGAAACGTCCACAATTTTCGCCCGGAAGGTTTCCGCCAGCTGGGTCAGCTCCGCCCGCATGTGGGGCTCCGCCTTCACCTTGATCAGTGCCAGCTCCCGGTTTACCGTGGATTCGTTGGTCAGGTTGCTGATTTTCACCACATCCACCAGCTTGTTCAGCTGTTTTATGACCTGTTCTATGGTGTTTTCATCCCCCTCCACCAGAATGGTCATGCGGGAAAGTTCCGGAACCTCCGTTTCTCCTACGGCAATGCTGTCAATATTAAAACCCCTCCGGCTGAAGAGGCCGGCTACCCGGGTCAGGACGCCGGGCTTGTTTTCCACGATAACTGCCAGAACATGTTTCATTATTTACCGCCTCCTCTTAAAATCTGGTCGATGGGGCTGGCCGGAGGAACCATGGGGTATACACACTCCTCGGGAACCACTTGAAAGTCCATGATTACCGGTTTATCCTTAATTTCCATGGCTTTTTCCAGGGCAGGCACCACATCCTCTGCGCAGGTAATGCGGATTCCTTCCGCTCCATAGGCCTCCGCCAGCTTTACAAAATCCGGACCAAATTCCAGGGAAGTAGAGGAATAGCGGCGCTGGTAAAACAGCTCCTGCCACTGCCGTACCATTCCCAGGTAGCGGTTGTTAATAATGGCCACCTTAATAGGAAGCTTATGGAACACCGCTGTGGCAATTTCCTGGGAGTTCATCTGTATGCTGCCGTCTCCGGCAATGAGGAACACAGTTTCATCGGGGCAGCCGATTTGAGCCCCGATGGCGGCAGGCAAACCGTAGCCCATGGTTCCCAGGCCCCCGGAAGAAATGATGGTTCGGGGCTTTTCAAAGGAAAAGTACTGGGCGGTCCACATCTGGTGCTGTCCCACATCCGTGGCAACAATGGCGTTTCCCCCGGTGATTTTGCTTACCTGCTCGATGATATACTGGGGTTTCAGTTCCTCTTCCGCACAGTCATAGCACAGGGGATATTCCTGCTTCCATTCCTCAATTTTGGAAATCCATTTTTCGGTATCGCATTTTTGAGCTTTTTTAATCATCTGGGTCAGCACCCGCTTGATATCCCCCACAATGGGGACATTTACGGCAATATTCTTTCCAATCTCCGCCGGGTCTATGTCAATGTGAATGACCCGGGCATTGGGGACAAACTGATCCAGTTTGCCCGTTACCCGGTCGTCAAAGCGCATTCCTATTCCAATAAATAAGTCGGATTGAGTAACGGCATAGTTGGCATATACCGTTCCGTGCATCCCCAGCATTCCCAAAGACAAGGGATGGCTTCGGGGAAAGCTGCCCAATCCCATCAGGGTATTGGTCACCGGAATTTGGGTGATCTCCGCCAGCTGCAGCAGTTCCTGCTGGGCTCCGGAAATCAACACCCCGCCTCCGGCACAGATTACAGGCCGCCTGGCCTCCTTAATCACCCGCATGGCCCGGTTAATCTGTCCCCCGTGGCCGCTGTAGGTGGGCTTGTATCCTCTCATTTCCACCCGTTCCGGGTACTTGAAAATACCTTCGGCATTGAGGATGTCCCGGGGAAAGTCAATGAGCACCGGACCGGGTCTCCCGGTGGAGGCAATGAAAAAGGCCTCCTTAATCACCCGGGGAATCTCCTTTACATCCTTTACCAGATAGTTGTGTTTGGTGATGGGCATGGTAATCCCGGTGATATCCGCCTCCTGAAAGGCATCTGTGCCGATAAGGTGCGAGGGCACCTGCCCGGTAAGCGCCACCAGGGGAACCGAAT
>SKNC01000068.1 GCA_007120745.1 Bacillota bacterium | reverse complement strand
CCTTCCTTTCGATTTCCGCTTTCAAATCTTTTTCCGGGTATTCAATCCGGGAGTGAAAAATTCCTGACAAAATGCCGGTCATGGCCTCCGCCATTTCATTCAGGTCCTTGAGAGTCAAGTCGCTTTCATCAAACTGCCCGTCATTGAGCTTTTCTTTAATTATTTTTCGGATCAGGCCCTCTACCCTTCCCGACGTTGGTTTGGACATGGCCCTTACCGCAGCCTCAACGGAATCAGCAATCATGATGATAGCTGCTTCCTTTGTCTGGGGCCTTGGGCCCTCATATCGGAAATTTTCCTCGGTGATGCCCTCTTTTTTCTCCTTCTCTGTAGCCTGGTGATAAAAATAGCTAACCACGTTGGTACCGTGATGCTGAGAAATAATGTCTATTATGATTTCCGGAAGTTTGGCTTCCCTGGCCATTTCCATTCCGTCCTTGGCATGGGCGGTGATAATCAGGGTGCTGAGGCTGGCAGATATTTTGTTGTGGGGATTATCATTGACCAGCTGGTTTTCAATAAAAAAGTAAGGGCGCTTAATCTTTCCGATATCATGGTAGTACGCTCCTACCCTGGCCAGCAGGGGATCTGCCCCCACCACCTCCGCCGCAGCTTCCGCCAGATTGGCTACGATAATACTGTGGTGGTAAGTTCCCGGTGCTTTTATCAGCAGGTTCTTTAAAAGCGGTTGATTGGGGTTGGCCAGTTCTAATAAACTTACTGCCGTGGTTAAACCAAACCCGCTTTCTAAATAAGGCAGCATTCCTATGGCCATTACCGCGGAAAAGAGGCCGTTAACCACTCCAAAGGTCATCCCCAGGCTGAGTTCCCTAATAAATTCATATTCCAGCTTAAATCCGCTGTAAAAAAGATAGGTGGAAAGAACAATCAGCGCATTCACCAGGGCCACATAAAAGCCTGCCCTGGTTAAATCAGAACGCTTGTAAAGCCTGGTCACACTGTAAGCTGCCACCAGTCCTCCCAGCAGGGCCATTACGATAAAACGAAATTCCCCGGCAAAAATAACACCTATAAAAATAGCAAATATTACATTCAGCAGAATGGCCAGGCGGGAGTTGAGCAGTACTGTAATCAAAATCATGGCCATGGCAATAGGAATTAAATATCCCGAAATAATATTGGCTGCCACAATAAATACCAGGGTAATAATTATGATGATACTTAGAAGCAGAAGCAGATTGGGACTGTAAAATATTTGTTATTCATGAATGTAAAGATATATGCTCCCCACCAGAAAGATGGCCAAGAGCAGCAGCACCAGACCAATAACCATATTGTAATCTGCTATAGTCCTCTGAAGCCCTACATCCTCCAGTTGGGACAAGTGTCTTTCCGTTACCGTCTCCCCTTCACTGATGATACGGGTACCCTGGAGTATTTTAACAGGCTCCACTTCCTGCCGGGCTGCTTCCCTGGCTCTTTGAGTGGCTTCTTCATTGTAAATCATGTTTGCCCGGATTAAAGGTCCCACCACTTCCGCCATGCTTTCCGTCAATTCATTCGGGTAAATCAGCAGGTTTATTTCCTGAACCACCTGGCGGCGGGCATTTTCCAGCCCCTGTTCCTTAACCCCCTGCTCCATGATTCCCTGAATGATTTCCAGGATATCATTCTCCAGGGACTCCAGTTCACTGCGTTCAATATTTAGAAAAGCTTCCGCCTCTTCCGATTCTATTTCCGTGGGGAATAATTCAATCAACCGGTCAATCTTTTCCTCCTCCGGAACCTCCATCTGACGAATTTCATAAAGGGAAGAAAAAAAAGTCTCAATTTCCCGGATGGTTTCCTCCAAAACAGCCGGTTCAAAGTCAAAGGCTTCCGGAACTGCCTCCGCTGCTTCTTCCTTTAAAGCCTCGGTAGTATAGGTATCTACAGCCTCCCTGGGAGCGAAAATAGTGGTGTGGCTGGGCATCCCCACCTCCAGCGTTACGCGATCGGGAAGTACGGATAAATAGAGAATAGTAAAAACTACAATAAACAACCCCAGTGTTAATACCAGGCGCTGCCACAGGGAATTCTTTTGTAAAAAGCTGAAAACGGATAACAGCTGCAGTCCGGGAATGCTTTTTTTTGTCTCCTTTTTAGGAGTATTGGGTACCATAATAAACCTGCCTCACTTTTTATACTCAGCTGTCATTATTGCTATTCCTGATTGGACTCATATTTTTCATACGCTTTAATAATCTTTTGTACCAGGGGATGCCTGACCACATCCTTTTCCGTAAAAAAGACAATCTCTATTCCAGGAATATCAGGTAATATTCTGGGTACTTCCGCCAGTCCGGAAAACTTCCCTTTGGGAAGATCAATCTGGGTAATATCTCCTGTAATCACGGCTTTGGCTCCAAAGCCCAAACGGGTTAAAAACATTTTCATCTGTTCGGAGGTGGAATTCTGGGCCTCATCCAGAATAATAAAGGAATCGTCCAGAGTCCGCCCTCTCATGTAAGCCAGAGGGGCTACTTCAATAATGCCCTTTTCCATGTATTTCTGGAATGTATCTACCCCCAGCAGGTCATAAAGAGCATCATACAAAGGCCTCAAATAGGGATCGATTTTTTCCTGAAAATCCCCCGGAAGAAATCCCAGATGCTCCCCGGCTTCAACTGCCGGACGGGTCAATACCAGCCTCTGCACCTCTTTATTTTTCAGGCTGGCAATAGCCATGGCCATGGCCAGGTACGTCTTGCCGGTTCCAGCGGGTCCAATTCCGAAAACAATATCATTATTTCTAATAGCATTTACATAACTCTTCTGCCCCAGAGTCTTTGGTTTAATTTTTTTCCCCCGGGTAGTCACATGCACCAGTTCGGAAAAGACTTCTTTCAGTTTATCCCCCTGGTTTTGCTTTACCATATTGATAGCATAACTGATTTCAGAAGGGGTAAGTGTATTTCCCTTCCTCAGCAGGTCTTGAAGCTGTTCCACCAGGGATGCCACTTTTTTTATTTCCTGGGGTTGTCCCTGAATCAGCAGGTATTCCCCCCTGGGAATTAGAGCAACCTGAAAAGCGCTCTCAATCAAGTTTAAATTCTCATCCAACCGCCCCAGTAAATTCAAAGCCTCTTCCTGGTCCTTAAACAGAATCTTATGCTCCTTCTGGTTAAGATGATTAAGGGTCAATAAATTGTTCCCTCCTAGAATAAATTTAGTTCAGCTATCCAGAACCATTGGTTTTTCTTTACCAATTTGTTCAATCGTTTCAATAACATATCTTACTTCAATCACCTGTTCATCCTCTGTGTCCAGGATTTCCACGTTTTCTTCCACCACTTCTGCTTGAGAAGGGAGCTGCTTTCTGGCTTCCTCCTGTGCCTGCAGAACTGCTTTATCCAATGCTTCCTGATGGGTTAACTCCTTTTCTACCAGATTCAATTCATTATATTGAAGGTGTACTATTTCCACAGGAAGCTTAAAATTCCTCCATCGTATAATTCGCCTTGATTGATTTAGCCTGGAGTAAGTAAAGGGATTCTGACCGTCTCCCCGGGTATAAAACTGCTTATCCCCAACTTTTATATAAGAACTGCTGGAGTATTTCCCCGTGGGCTCATATTTTTTTTCCAGAAGTGTAGAAACCCCCGAACCTTCATACCACACCCTGGCTTCTACAGTACCCCGGGACCTGACATAACTCTCCCGAATCCTGTTCTCTTCCGAGTCATCATCTTCTTCTTCAACCTCAGGGAAATCAGCACGAAGGATTCCGCTGATTAACACCTCTCCTGCAGTAACGGTATCCCCCACCGACACTTCCGCCATACCTGAAATAACCATAATATCAGTAATCAGCCCATCTTTGGAAGCAATTATATGAGAATAACCCACTTCCCCGGGTTCTTCCCCTTTGACTTTTTCAACAATCTCAAGCCTGGCCCGGGTCCCGGTAATTTCAATTCCTGCCCAGGAAATATCAGGAACCCTGATTACCACTTCATTGCTGATTTTTTCAAGGTCCAGGGTATTTTTAAAGGCTCCTGGTTTCAGACCTAGTTCCCTGGACAGTTCTGAAACCAGATGTGGGTCCACTTCCTCCGTCCCAACGATATCCACAAACCATATGAAGGAAGAAAGAAGGTACAGCAGAATAACAAAAAAGACTGCTCCTGCCACAAATCCCCTGCGAACGGTCAACCTGTAAATAAAAAAAGGAATCCCCGCTTTTTTTTCTATCTTTACCTTACACCTTGTCCTGCGGGCAAGCGGCCTCAATTTTTTAAACCCATCGATATCCACTTTCATATATGCAATACTGCCAAAACGCCGGATATCCCGGAGAATAATCCCCCGGTTGATGGCCAGGTTAATCAGTCGTTCGCTGCGGCTTCCCCGTATAGAAATTGTAATATATCCATTCATATAATACCATAAATTCATAATTGGCACCAGCAGTACCTCCTTTCATGGCCTTCCTCTGATTAAGTACGGGTTATACCGCGTACTCCAGATGATAAATCAGACCATCCACAAAAATTTCTTCCGAATAAATGTTTTTTATGGTCAACCCTTCCCCTTGGATCACCAGTTCACCACCGCTGATACTGATTCGGATGACTTTGTCCGTATATTCTACCACTCCTTTGTGGTTTTGAATGTACATCTGTACATTCCCCACCAGGGTAACTCGGGGTAGATCCAGCAAAATTTCTTTCGGCAGCTCAAATACATCCGCCAGGGAACTCCTGAATTTTTTCTTGAAACTCAAGCGGATAACCTCCCCTAATCTCTCTTATAGGTTTATGCATTCCTTTTTAAAAGTATGAAAGGAAAAGCGGGGGCAGTGTACCCGGTAAAATTGGAGTTAAACGGGAAATAGAAAAAAGAGTGTAAAATTTCTTTCACACTCTCTCATCCTTTATTACTAATATTTAAAGATCAGCTCTGCAGCTTATTTGTCTGCCTTAAAGAAAAGGGCTTCCTGGACCGGGGTGGCCCCAGAACTTCTGAAAATATGATCCCTGTAACAGCATTTTCTGCAGTAAACTGAGCTGCCGGCTGCTCCTCCTCCAGCACCTCCAAGTTCAGGGGTTCCTCGGTTTTTCTATTAGTCACAGGCTTAACTCCTGCTTCCTGTTTCTGCCGGGGTTTTTCCACAGGCTTTTCTTTTATTCGAATCTCCCTTTTTCTTTCGGAAGGCTCTTCTTTTTCCCTATGGGCTGCACCCCCGGGCGTAGATATTACCATGGGTTCCTCCTGAGGCCTCTGCCCGGAAAATCTTTCAAAGAGCTCCTCCAGTTCTTCAAAGGGATGAGCCGGCCTTGTCTCCCTGGCCTTCACAGGAGGAATTTCCTGGTCATCTTCAGCATCAGGTGGAACAGGCCTCCTTCCGGGTCTTGTGGGTACAGGCGGTTCCTCTTTTTGCTGCTGCTGGAGCCATCTCCTTACCACAGAAAAAATGATAAATAAGATTATAATCCCCAGATTTTCCACGAATAACTTCACCACCGTTCTGGATAAAACCAGTCTAAATAAATTAAATCACTGTGCCGTCAAAAAGAGCCCTGAGATAAGGGTTACTTCCTATCTCCCTCTCCCTTGTCTGGACTTCCTGTTTTGCCGATTGAATCTCTCATACGGGTATCTGCAATAATATTTTGGAGGTTCTGGTAATCTAAAACACCCAGATTACCATCCCTTAACGCCTGTGCCATAGCCTTAGGTACCTCAGCCTCCGCCTCCACCACTTTGGCTCTCATTTCCTGCACGGAAGCTCTCATTTCCTGTTCCTTAGCCACAGCCATAGCTCTTCTTTCCTCTGCCTTAGCCTGGGCAATTCGCTTATCTGCCTCCGCCTGGTCTGTCTGCAGAATGGCACCGATATTTTTGCCTACATCTACATCAGCAATATCAATAGAAAGAATTTCAAAAGCTGTCCCTGCATCCAACCCCTTGTTTAACACATTTCTAGAAATGGAGTCGGGATTTTCCAGAACGTCTTTGTGACTTTCGGCGGAACCGATAGAAGTGACTGTTCCTTCCCCTACCCGGGCAATAATGGTTTCCTCACCGGCACCTCCAACCAGCCGGTCAATGTTTGCCCGAACGGTCACTTTAGCCTTGGCCTTCACCTCAATACCATCTTTGGCAACTGCGGCAACGATGGGTGTTTCAATTACTTTTGGGTTTACACTCATCTGTACGGCAGTTAAAACATCCCTACCGGCCAGATCGATAGCTGCAGCTCTTTCAAATCCCAGGGGAATATTAGCCCTCTGGGCTGCAATCAGGGCATCAACAACCCGATCCACATTACCCCCGGCCAGGTAATGGCCTTCCAGTTTATCCACACTTAGGTCCAATCCCGCCTTATTAGCTTTAATCAAGGGATTTACAATTTTGGCCGGTGGAACCCGGCGCAGCCTCATTCCCACCAGGGTAATAATGCTGATTTTAACTCCTGCAGCCAGGGCTGAAATCCAAAGGCCCAGGGGTATAAGGCTGAAAATCAAAGAAATTCCCACAAACGCCAGGGCAACAATAATTAGCAGAAAAACAATTTGCGTCATTTAATTCGCCTCCTCATCTTTAGTTTTAATTTCCCTTACAATCACCCGGGGGCCGTCAATCTTGGTAACCTTCACCGGGGTGTTCATCGCCACAAACCCCCCTTCGCTGACCACGTCAAACCTGTTTCCATCAAATTCAGCGGTGCCCGAAGGCCTGAGAGGTGTTAGGGTAATGCCCTCCTTATCCATCAGCTGCAGGACATGCTGGGGGCCCACATAACCCAGTTCTTTATCCTCACTGTAGTTAAGAATAATATTACTGAGCCATTTGCTTCTCACCATATATTTCATCGAAATCCCGATAATAACTGCTGAAAGAACCAGGGCAATTACCAGGTTTGTGAGCATTTCCCCGGTTTCCGCAGCAGAAAGCAGAATAGAAGCGATCAGGGCAGCAATTCCCGCCAACCCCAGTATGCCGAATCCCGCGACAAAGGCTTCCGTCAGCATCAAAACAATTCCCATGAGGAAAAGAATTATCACTTCATATCCTGCCAACCCCGCAATGATATGGCCTCCGAAGAAAAGTGTAAAAGCCAGGATACTTACGCTTCCGGCCACACCAAAGCCCGCCGTCATGATTTCCAAGACTAAGGCCACAAAGGCGATGGTTAAAAGGATAGTAGAAGTAACCGGATGAGTAATGAATCTGGCAAGCCGCTCCGCCGCAGACATCTCTTTGGTAATCACCTGGGCCTCCTGCAGCTCCAAATGTTCCAACAGCTCACCCCTGTTATTAAATGTTCCATCAATAAAGCCTATTGAATCTGCCCGCCGGGCGGTCATGGTTAAAAGCTGGCCGGATTCCACCACCCCGGGAATGCTGATCTCTCTTCGAACCATAGCAGCAGCGATGTCCGGATCCCTGTCTCTCAGCTCCGCAACATTCCTCATTTCCTGCTCCCAGACAGACAAGAGTTTTTCGTCGGTGATTTCCTCAGATGACAGGCCCTGTCTCAATTCCGCCGCCCCGATAGTGCCCCCCGGTGCCATATAAAGCCTGTCGCAGGCCATGGCCAAATAAGCTCCTGCAGATATGGCCTGGTGCCGCACGTAAGCATACACCGGAATATCTGTGTCCAATATTAACTGCTTAATCTCTATGGCAGCATCAACCCTACCTCCCGGAGTATTAAACTCCAAAATCACAGCAGAGGCATTGTTCCGTTCCGCTTCACTGAAAGACCTTTCCAGGTAAATCTTCAGGCTGTGCTCCACAGCCCCCTCCAGGGGTACCAGGTACACAGTTTCCCCCAAAACCGACGCCTGCAGCAGGGAAACAGCAGATAAACATATTAAAATGACAATCAAAATGAATACCCTTGGCCTTACCACAGGAACTCCTCCCCCAATTTCAAATAAAGGACTTGGTGTATTCTACACCAAGCCCCACATAATTACTCTAAAAAAGACTGTACTATCTGGTTTACCAACCGGCCGTCAGCTCTGCCTTTTAGCTCAGGCATAATTTCGCCCATCACTTTGCCCATATCTTTTTTACTTTGGGCACCGGTCTTTTCCACAGCTTTCTTCACAATTTCTGTAATCTCTTCCTCAGAAAGCTGTTCCGGCAGGTAAGAAAGGATAATCTGTGCTTCTTTATCCAACTCCGCAGCCGTATCCTCACGATGGAATTTCCTATATTCCTCCGCAGCGTCTTTACGCTTTTTTAATTCACGGCTTAACACTTGAACAACTGCTTCGTCATTCAACTTCTCTTTTTTGGCTATTTCCTCGTTCTTAATTTCTGAACGCAACATACGTAAAACTGAAAGCGTGAACTTGTCTTTGGCTTTCATGGCAGCTTTCATATCTTCATTCATTCGATCATTTAGGGTCATCCAACTTCCCCCTAGTAAAAACGTTTCTTTTTACGAGCTGCTTCTGATTTTTTCTTCCGTTTCACACTGGGTTTTTCATAATGTTCGCGTTTACGCACCTCTGACAGGACACCTGCTTTGGCGCATTGTTTTTTAAACCTTCTTAAAGCACTGTCCAGAGTTTCATTTTTTCCTACTTTGATCTCCGCCACAATTTCCCTCCCCTCGCTACAAACCGCATTAACAATAAGCTTCATACACTACGAGATGTTTGCTGAGATTGGTACTATAAGTACATTAATCTATACAGTAAATTATACACTGTGCTGAAAAAGCTGTCAACTAACCCGGCGGCCAGGTTAATGGACGACCACCCAGAAGATGGAAATGGATATGCTGTATAATCTGGTCACCATCTTTGCCGTAATTGCACACCAGCCTTAAACCACTTTCCGCAACCCCTAAACTTTTCGCAATTTCCTTTACCTTCATATGGAGATAACCGATTAATTCAGAATTGTTCTCCGTCACATCCATAATCGTAGGAATATGTTCCTTAGGCACCACCAGGACGTGTACCGGAGCCTGTGGCTGAAT
>SKNC01000127.1 GCA_007120745.1 Bacillota bacterium | reverse complement strand
CTCCGATACAGCCCACCTGGCATACCGCCTTCGTCTGTTTTCCTTTGTCCTGGGAGTTACAGAGCACCGCATAGGCCTGGGGGTTATAGTTAACCATGCTGATGACACCCCGGGGGCAGTCGTCCACACATTTTTTGCAGGCTTTGCAGAGTTCCGGATCAACGATGGGCTTCCCATCCTTCATGGTAATGGCATCAAAGGGGCATATCACCGCACAGGTCCCCAGTCCCAAACAGCCGTACTTACAATCTTTAAATCCGTCAAAAAAGGCATTCGCAGCTGTACAGTCCAATACTCCATCATAAATGTAACTATCTGATGCAATATCCCCAAAGCCGATACAGTTCACCTGGGCAATCACCTTAACCCCTTCTTCCGGCTTGGGCATACCTAAAATATCCGCAATCTTGGCAGCAACATCTGCGCCGCCGGGAGTACAGTCCGCCAGTCCGGCTTCTCCCGCCGCTACCGAATCAGCAAAGTTTGCACACCCGGCAAAGCCGCAGGCCCCACAGTTTGCCCCGGGCAGTGCATCCCGGATGGACTCAATTTGGGGGTCCACATACACGGCAAACTTCTTGGAGGCAATGGCCAGGATACCGCCGAAAAGCAGTCCCAATCCTCCTAAGCTTACAATCGCTGGAATCATTTATCATTTCACCTCCTGATATAATTCTGTTACATCATTCCTGCAAATCCCTGAAATGCCACAGACAATATTCCCGCGGCGATTAACGCCACGGAAGCACCCTTGTAATACCTGGAAAGGGTAGCTAACTCCAGCCGCTCCCGAATTCCCGCCAGTACCACCATGGCAATGGCAAAGCCGATGGCGGCTCCGATGGCGTGAACGATGGATTGTAATATGTTGTACTGTTCCTGGATGTTCAAGATCGCCATACCTAACACCGCACAGTTGGTGGTGATAAGGGGCAGAAACACTCCCAATCCTTCGTAAAGGGCAGGACTTAACTTCTGAATAGCCATCTCCACAAACTGCACCAGCGAGGCTATCACCAGGATAAAGGCTATGGTCCGCAGATATTGAAGTCCAAACTCCTCAAGAATGTAAATTTGAATGAGCCAGGTGATGATGGAGGCCATAACCATTACGAATACTACTGCAGCGGACATTCCCACGGAGGTTTCCACTCTTTTGGTAACTCCCAGGAAGGGGCAGATGCCCAGGAACCTTGTCAGTACAAAGTTGTATATAAAGATGGCTCCGAATAATATGGCAAAATATTCTCCCATTTTTAACCCTCCTTATTTCAAAATAATCTATCAGTCAAGCTTTAACTTCTTGGAAAGCAGGTTCATACCCGCCAGCAGGAACCCTAACCCGATAAAGGCTCCGGCAGGAGATGCGAATACGGCAAAGGGTTCAAAGGCTTCCGGAGTAAAGGAATAATCGAAAATAGCTCCGGCACCCAGGATCTCACGCATGCCCCCTAACAGCACCAGGGCAACGGTAAAACCTACACCCATTCCTATGCCGTCTGATATGGAATAAGGCAAAGAGTTCTTGGAAGCAAAAGCTTCAGCCCTTCCTAAAATCATGCAGTTTACCACAATCAAGGGTATGAAAAGACCCAGGTTGGCATGCAGGTCAGGGAGAAATGCATTCATGGACATATCCACAATGGTTACAAAGGTAGCGATGACTACAATAAAGCAGGGAATCCTGACCTTTTTGGGTATCACGCTTCTTAACAGTGAGACAACAATATTGGAACAGAGCAGCACAAACGTAGAGGCCAGCCCCATTCCTAAACCGTTCATGGCTGTAGTGGTAACCCCTAATACCGGACAGAGTCCCAGCAGCAGCCGTAAAACCGGATTTTCTTTAATAATACCCTTAGAGAATTCTTTGGTAATACTCATATCTATTCACCTCCCAATTCTATGGTTATCTTGCTATTGCGTCAAACACCGCATCCTTGATCCCAATACTGCTCATGGTAGCACCGCTTACGTCGTCCACGTCATAGTGCTGGGCATCAATGATTGCATCGGGAATAGCATCTTCGGCATTTTCCCAGAAACCGGGGCTTTCGCTGTGTTCAACAATGGTAATATCGGTTATTTGATTTCCTGAAACGGTAACCTCAACCACGATATCTCCACCAAATCCTGTTCCCGTGCCGGTATAGGTTCCATCTTCTACCGCATCCAGGTCCCATTCCGCCATGGCAATCCCTAAGAAAGCGGCTCCAATTTCTTCTACCGCGTTCCTGACAGCGGTGGCTACGGCCCTGCAGGAAACAGTAGCTCCGGAAATATTGTCAATGTCTGTTCCGATAGCAATGGGGTCATTGACACCTTTTCCTTCAAACTGGGCCAGCCAGTCTGGATCCTCAATTACGTCCCCCAGTCCGGGAGTTTCCGTGTGACCTGCTACTTCTGCTGCTATCACATTCCCGTCAGTATCCACAGCCACGTTTACCCTGACGTCACCGCCGTATCCAGGACCCCTGGAATCAGGCATGATGTAAGCGATTTCCTGGCCACCTTTCAAAGCTTTAAAGAATTCTTTTCCGTCCACATCTACCGGCTCAAAACTATCGGCATCGGGCACGTATTGTCCCAATCTTTCTGCCAGTATTTCCGCTTCCCTCTGCTGAATTACCGGAGTAGTGATTCCCTCAATGTAAGCCAGGGAACCGGCTGCTACCATACAGATTAAAGCCAGCACTACAGACAATCTAATAATGTCACCCATTATTTTTTCACCTCCCCATAGAAACGAGGCCGAGTTGCGTTATCAATCAGCGGAGTAACAGCATTCATAATCAGAATGGCAAAGGTAACCCCCTCGGGGTAATTACCATAGATTCTGATTAACATGGTCAACACTCCGCATCCTATACCAAAAATCAGCTGGCCGTTGGGGGTAACCGGTGAGGTTACCATGTCGGTGGCCATGAACAGGGCCCCCAGCAGCAAGCCGCCGGCCAGCACATGCCATAGTCCCATGGTGATATCGAAGCCAAACCCTGCGGCAGACATTACTGTCCCCATAATCAAAGCTGAACCGATATACCCTCCGGGAATTCTCCAGTTGATGTGTCCTTTATACAGCAGGTAAGCTGCCCCAATCAGCAGGGCAACAGCTGAAGTTTCCCCCAGGCTTCCGGAAACGTTCCCGGTGAAAAGGTCCACCAGAGCGGCCTGACCGGGTTCTGCCAGGGGAGTAGCGGTACTTCTTAAATCCACCGGGCTCAGCCAGGCGGTCATCCTGCCTCCCCAGGAGGCTAAAAGAACTGCACGGCCTACCAGGGCGGGGTTGAAGATATTGTTTCCAAGACCTCCAAAAACATATTTACCCAAAATAATTGCCGATACTGCCCCAATCACACAGAGCCACCAGTCTGACCCGGGGGGCAGGGTTAAAGCTAAAAGAACGCCGGTTACTGCTGCACTTCCGTCATTAAAAATCCCCTTACGCAACAGAACAAATTCGGTAGCCATGGCTGCCACAAGACAGATCACGATAGGTATAATTGCTTGCTCGCGAAAAAATACGGCTGCAACGACTACGGCAGGCACTAAGGAAATCAGTACGTCAATCATGATTTTCTGTACGGTTTCAGGATCTTTTACGTGGGGTGAGGAAGAAACAACAAATCTTTTTTCAACGGCTAAATTTTCCATCTCTATCCCTCCATTCGCCAGTTATTTGCTCATGGCCCATATGGCAGATTTGCATAACCGAATCCACTGTACAATAGGCCTTTTGGCCGGGCATACAAAGGCACATGAACCGCATTCTATACATTCTTCTACATGCAGCTTCTTGGCTGCAGCGTAATCGTTCTGCTCTCCGGCATTGGAAATAAAATTAGGCATAATAAAGGCCGGACAAACATCGACACAGCGGGCGCACTTGATACAGGGCAAATATTCTTCTATTACCACTTCATCTTCGGTAAAAATCAAAACGCCCGAGGTGGCCTTGCAGACGGGGAAGTCCAGGGAAGGAACGGCATTACCCATCATGGGTCCACCCATAATAATCTTGGCGGAATTGTCCTTCAGGCCGCCGCACTGTTCAGCAATCTCGGAAAAGATAGTGCCCACCCGTACCAGGATGTTGGCAGATTCATTAATACCGGAGCCGGCTACGGTCATCACGGTATCAATTAAGGGCCTGCCGGTCTTAATGGCATCCGCTATGGCAATGGCTGTACCGGTGTTAGAAACCTGGATACCTACATCGGTAGACCTCTTGCCGGAGGGGACCTCCAGGCCGTTCATCACCGCGGTAACCAGCTGTTTTCCGGACCCTTGAGGATACTTAACTTCCAGCTCAACAACTTCGATGTCAGGATCTCCTCCAATGGCATCCCTGGTAGCAGAGATGGCATCGGGCTTGTTTACTTCAATCCCAATGTAGCATTTCCGGGCCTGCAGGGCTTTCATCATGGCTTTTGCACCATAAATCATGTCTTCTGCCCGTTCCACCATCAGCCTGTGATCGCAGGTGAGATACGGCTCACACTCCGCGCCGTTTAAAATCAGCGCCTCCAGTCCACCCTCCGGTGGAATAAGTTTGACGTGAGTGGGAAACGCAGCCCCTCCAAGACCAACAACACCTGCTTCTTTCGTAATCTTGATGATTTCTTCCCCGGTGAGCTCCTCCAATGGTTTATTGGGCTTTACTTCATCGGCCCAGGTATCCTTACCATCAGATTCAATTACCACGCACATGGGCCCGTTTCCTCCCGGGTTGAAATAGGGAGCGATTTCCACAACTTTTCCAGATACGCTGGAATGAATGGGTGCAGAAATAAAGGCATCGACGTCACCAATTTTTTGGCCCATCTTGACCTCGTCTCCTACCTTGACCAGCGGTTCACAAGGTTTGCCGGAATGCTGGCTCAAGGGGATTACTACCCGAGAAGGTGCCTCAGCGGTTACGATCGGCTTGCCTGCTGCCGGTTTGTCATGGGGAGGATGCGTGCCACCCTTAAAGGTTTTAGTGGTCAAACTGTTTCACCCCTTTTATAAAAGATTGAATTACACACAACTAAGTAAATATTCGTGAACATAAAATAAAATCCTGCTTTTTCACCCGGTATTTTTGCAAAATCTTTACCCGGTTTCGACAAAAAGCCGGTTACATGACATCAGGGATGATTATTAAATCATCCCTGATGAAAAATTTATGAAATTTCTTTTTATTCTGCCTTAGACAGTGCGTCATTAACGGCGTTAAAAATAGCCTCGGAAGTAACTGTGGCGCCGGACTTAACGTCTACACCGGCTGTGCCGTTATTGGCAATAATTTCATCCAGCAGCGGTGCCATGGTATCGGCGTCACCAATACCTGTTGTTTCGCTTTCCTCAACAATCTCTATGTCGGTGATGTTGCCGTCATCGTCCACAAAAACGTCAACCTTAATGGGACCTGCATAGCCTTCTGTACATTCTCCCGAATATTTTTCTCCTGCGGGAGCTGCACCGTTACACCCCAGGGCCAGGATTGCTGTCAAGGCCAGTACTAAGAAGCAAATGCTAATTTTCTGGAGTTTCATTTTTTCACCTCCTTTCGAAAAAAAACCGTAAAAGATAACTTCGACGTGAACAATTAAATTCCTTTGTCTCTATAAATATTTTTATTAACACTTTCACCCCTAATAATCTTATTAATAAATAGAGAAAAATATGTTAATCATGAAAAAATAACCAGAGCGTCTAAAGTACAGGGGTTTTGTAATCACCCATCTGCATGACGGCCTTACGGGCTTCGGAAATAGTATACAGGGAGCCGGATATTAAAAGAAGGTCTTCCGGTTCCGCCAGGGATAAGGCAATGTTGATAGCTCTGGGGATGGAATCTTCCAGGATAATGGGGAGCCGGGTATATTTCTCAGCAGTTTCCGCAACGGTCTCCGGATCCGCCGCCCTGGGGC
Source organism: Bacillota bacterium (assembly GCA_007120745.1). GTDB lineage: Bacteria > Bacillota > Dethiobacteria > SKNC01 > SKNC01 > Contubernalis. Next base: position 3,084 of record SKNC01000127.1, on the reverse strand, counting down.
TGTCAGGTTTTGTTATAACAATTTTATCTGCCATGGGTATGATTTCTTTCAGCATATCATCCAGGGCCTTGTCCCCCAAAATTCCTATGACCAGCACCAGTTTAGCATATTCAACCTGCTCCTGCAGAGCTTTTTGCAGGCTTTTCACCCCGTCGGTATTATGGGCAGCATCCAATATCAACAGAGGGTTTTTCCCCATTACCTCCAGCCTTCCCGCCCAGCGGGCAGCCTTCAGCCCCTCCCCAATGGAGTTTTCAGAAATTGTAAATCCCTTTTCCCGAAGCACCTCTGTAACAGCCACGGCGGTTGAGGCATTTATGATCTGATGTTCTCCTAAAAGGCGGATACACAAATCCTTTAAAATCAGCCCCTGTGGGTTTACATAATCAAACGCCTGGCCCTCCAGAGAGGATGACTTCTTTTCAATACTCACTTTTTCTCTGAGGTTGAACAAAGGTGCATGCTTCTCCTGACATTTTTCCTGGATGACCCGCAGGGCTTCCGGCCTGGGGACTGCGGTAACTACCGAAACACTATCTTTTATAATCCCGGCCTTTTCCCAGGCAATTTTTTCAATGGTATCTCCCAAAATCTCGGTGTGCTCCAGGCCGATATTGGTCACTACCGCTACCAGGGGATTTTCAATTATATTGGTGGCATCCAGTCTGCCCCCCAGTCCCACCTCCAGCACCACAAAGTCAGGGGCCTGACTGGCAAAGTAATAGAAGGCAATGGAAGTTACCACCTCAAACTCCGTCATTTGACCCAGTTCGGGGTCAGCGGAAATCTCCTTCACCAGGGGTTTCATCTTTTTCACAATTTCCACCAGCGTATCTTCAGGTATGTCTTCTCCGTTAATGGCCATGCGGTTTGTAAAAGCCTCCAGGTAAGGGGAGGTGTACATTCCCACCCTGTACCCCGATTTTTCCAGGATTTTTGACAAAAACGCTGCCGTGGAGCCTTTGCCGTTGGTACCGGCGATATGAATTACCTTAATTCTTTTGTGAGGGTCCCCTAAGAGTTCCATCATTTTGCTCATTCGCTTCAGGCCGGGTTTTATACCAAACCGGCCGGTACTGTGGATCCACTGCAAAGTTTCTGAATAATTCATTTCTATCCCTCTTTCAAATTTGAAATTAAAATAACTGATTATTTTTTGAAGCAATTATTCTTATATATATAAAATTCCTTTTTTACTCTTTATAAAACAGCACCACCCGGTTGGTATTGGTACCCACAGCATTATTTTTTATCCCCCATATGTTGGAGGTCTTGGTAAAGTTCTGCTGGTTCACCAGCACACCGGCACAGTGGAACCCTGCCTTTCTTCCCAGGGGCACCACATGTTCCTCCAGTTTCACCTTCCCTTTCTTTACCTCACCTACTTCAAAGGCAACCCAGCCCCCGAGACGGGTAATCCGATAAAGTTCTATAAATACCTCCTGCATTACTTCAGACCATTTTTGCACAGTTCCCGCCATGGTGATTTTTTTGTCTATTTCCTTCATGTCGATGGAATTAAACCAGCAGCGCAGCCAGTTGTCTGAAGAATACTGCACGATATCCAAAAAAGGAGGAGAAGTAACCGTAAGCCGGACACTGTTTTCCCTTAATACCGCAGTAAAGCGGGCATCCTCCGTCAAAAGCAGTGATGCTTTTCCCCTCTTATTTACTTTTTTCCGAATTTCAAAGGTAATATCTTTTAAAAGGGCTTTTGTTTTTTTTAAAATCAACTTCTTTACATCTCTATACTGCGGGGTTTGCCCCCTCTGGGCATTAATTTTTTTCTGCCTTTCTCCGCTGGCAGCCTGGTTTGGGGGAAGGGTATACACGGAGAAAAACCCGGGAGAATGTCCTGTGAGCCGGTTGGTGGCTGCCATTCTAATCCAGCGGTCTACCCGGTCCTCCTCCCCCCGGCTGCTTTTCTCTTTCAAATAGTGCCGCAGGGATACCAGCTCCGCCTCGGTATTCGGGTGATAAAACATGGACAGATCAATTTCAGCTTTAACGTCCGGCTGAAACCGAATTTCCTGTAATCTATCCTGGATTTCCTCCTGCAGGGGCAGGTTAATTCGGGGCTCCGTTAATAATCTGCTCAACGGATTAATGTCATTCCCGGCGGCATTTCGGTCAGACAGGACCGCTTCTATGACCGTGGTACCCCGTCCCATAAAGGGGTCATAAACCAGGTCTCCACTTTCGGTAAGCAGGTGAATGAAAAATCTGGGAAGCTGGGGCTTAAAACAGGCCCGGTAAGATACCTCCTGCAGGGAGGAAGCCTTTCTTTGTTTGGAGGTCCAGAATTCATTAATGTAATACGGTATTTTGCTGCCGTCAATTTTATTGATTTCCACCCGGGTAACTGATGGAAGTAAAGACAGCTGCCTGTGGTGGCAGTCCTCGTGAAAGACAAAACTCTCCAAATACTCTTTCGCCTCTGATAAATTCATAAAATGATTCCCCTGTCTCACAAATATCACGTATCGTGTTTTTCCAGTTTACACCCCGGCCTTGACAGTTAATAAGCTGTTATTCAGGCTTCTTTTAAGACTCTTACAGGTTACTCAAAGCCTGCTGCCCTGCTGGTCATAACATTGTCATGACATACTGGCTTTCTGAAGCTCAGCTAAACGGGACTGAACCGTCTCCAGCGCATCTTGATATTCCTCCAGCTTATTTTTTTCCTTTTCAATCACTTCCGGTGGAGCCTTGCTGATAAAACCCTGATTGTTCAGTTTGCCCGAGGCCCGGGAAACCTCCTTTTCCAGTCGGGCTGCTTCTTTGTCCAATCGAGAAATTTCTTTTTCCAGGTCTACCAGACCCGCCAGGGGCAGGTAGACTTCTACCCCTCTGGCCAAAGAAGTTAAGGCCTGATCAGGTTTTTCTTTTAAATCCGGGTCAATAACCAGTTCCTCCGTAGAGGCCAGGTGATGAAGATAGGTTTTTCCCTGCAGAAGAACCCTGGTAGCCGCCGCCTCCGCAGGCTTCAGCACGATGCTGCACCGCTTTCCAGGATGGATGTTTACCTCGCTTCTTAAATTTCGAATGGATTTTATAACTTCCATCAGCAGTGACATATCCCTG
>SKNC01000061.1 GCA_007120745.1 Bacillota bacterium | reverse complement strand
GTATGGTATTGTTTGGTTTGGTCCATTCTCGTAGAATAAAAAAAGCCGCCTCTGAAAAAGAAACCTCTTTCTCAGGGGCGAGACTCTTCTCACGGTACCACCCTGATTGTATCCATAACCACAGCGGGAAAAGCCTTCTTTTTCCGCAAAAACTGGATCATCTCTTTCGCTAACGGTGAAATCCGTCTATGCTTACTCTCCGTGGATTTCAGCAGGAGGCTCACAGGGGTTTTTCAGCAGTTTCCTGACAAGGGATAATTTCAGTCGCGTTATCCCCTTCCTGGTGCCGGAAGATCTGCTTACTCCTCCTGATCAGCGCCTTTAACCGTATTTACTTATAGCATAGATTGTAAACAATTTTAAGGCGGTTGTCAACGACAAGCATTATTTCTCTGACAAGTATTATTTCTCCAAAAGAAGGGTAACAGGACCTTCATTTACAAGCTCCAATTTCATCATGGCCTGGAAGCGGCCGGTTTCCACGTTGACTCCTGTTTCCTTTAAAAGCTCACAAAATTTGTTATACAGCTGCTGAGCCCCTTGGGGCGGAGCTGCTTCAGTAAAGCTGGGCCTGCGACCCTTGCGGCAGTCCCCATACAGAGTGAACTGGGAGACCACCAGGGCCTCCCCATGTATATCCAGAAGAGAAAGATTCATCTTCCCCTCCCGATCTTCAAAAATTCTCAAATTCGCTATTTTGTCCGCCAGGAAACGGGCATGGGACAGGTCGTCTCCAATCCCTACTCCTAACAGCACCACCACGCCCCTGCCGATGGCACCTGTCTCTTCACCATCAACCAGAACTCTGCCCCGGCTGACCCGCTGTACCACAGCTTTCATGGTTAAACCTCCCCTAACTGGAGAAAAATCTTTCTACGCTGAAAACATCCTTTACTTTCCTCAATCGATTCATGGTATGCTGGAGGTGCTCCAGGTCCCGCACCACGATGGTCAGGTGAATGGTAGCCACCTGGTTTTTATTGGTCCTGCCGTGTACCGCTGTAATGTTAATTTTATTTTCGGAAACGGCAGCCACCAGTTCCTGAAGCAGGTTTGTGCGGTCCATGGCAGTAATTTCTATTTCTACAGGGTAAGAAACCTTTGGATCCTCTTCCCAGGAGGCATTCAGGGCCCTGTCCCAGGAGTCTTTTCGGTTTACGATGTTAGGACAGTCCCTTCGGTGAATGGAAACACCCCTGCCCCGGGTAATAAAACCCACGATTTCATCCCCGGGAAGGGGATTACAGCAGCGGGCAAAACGGATTAAAAGGTTATCCATACCCTCGATGCGAACTCCTTTACCGGCCTTAGCTTTGTCTTTCCAGGGCTTCAGTTTGGGCGCCTCCAGGGGAGCCTCGTCCTTGTGAAGCTTTTTGTGTTCTTCCCGGAGCCGGGTAACAATCTGCTGTGGAGTAACCCCTCCATACCCTACCGCAGAATATACGTCCTCCTCGGACATCAGGTTAAAGCGTTTGCCAATCTCGGTTAAAATGGCCGGTTTCAAAAGTTCTCGAGGGTCCAGGTCAATTTTTTTCAGCTCTTTTTCCAGTATTTCTTTACCCCGGACTTCATTCTCTTCCTTTTTTTCTTTTTTAAACCAGCTGCGAATTTTGCTCTTCGCCTGGGAGCTCTTAACCATTTTGAGCCAGTCCCGGCTGGGATTCCCCTGCTTAGAGGTAACAATTTCCACTATATCTCCGGTGGAAAGAGTATATTCCAGGGGTACCAGCCGCCCGTTTACCTTGGCTCCTACACAGCGGTGACCGATATCGGTATGAATCCGGTAGGCAAAATCCAGGGGGATCGCTCCGGCAGGGAGATCGATAACATCCCCCTTGGGTGTAAAAACGAAGACCTCATCAGTAAACAGGTCAATTTTTAAGTTTTCCATAAATTCATGGGCATCCTTCAAGTCCTGCTGCCACTCTAATAACTGCCTCAGCCAGGAGAGCTTTTCTTCAAACTCCGCATCTCCCTTAACCCCTTCTTTATAGCGCCAGTGAGCGGCAATTCCATACTCGGCGGTGCGGTGCATTTCCCAGGTGCGAATCTGCACTTCCAACAGTTCATTTTTCGCACAAACCACGGTGGTGTGCAGGGATTGGTACATATTTGCCTTAGGCATGGCAATATGATCCTTAAATCTGCCGGGAATAGGCCTCCAAAGGGTATGGACAATTCCCAGGGCACCGTAACAATCCTTGACATTGTCCACTACCAGCCGAATTCCCGTCAGGTCATATATCTCGTTTATGTCTTTTCCCTGCCGTTCCATTTTTTCAAAGATACCATAGAGGTGCTTGGGACGACCCTGTATATCCGCCTGGATTCCCACCTCTTCCAATCGTTCCTTCAGCTTGCTTATCACCTTGGAGATAAACTCTTCCCGGTCCTGCCGTTTTTTTACCAGTTTGTCCACCAGGCTGTAATATTTTTCCGGTTCCAGGAACCGAAACGCCAGGTCTTCCAGTTCCCATTTCACTTTATAAATGCCCAGCCGGTGGGCTAACGGCGCGTAGATTTCCAGAGTCTCCATGGCGATTTCTTTCCGTTTTGCGGGATGCAGGTATTTTAAGGTTCTCATATTATGAAGGCGGTCCGCCAGTTTTATCAAGATTACCCGAATGTCCCGGGCCATGGCCACTAACATCTTTCTCAGGTTCTCTGCCTGGTGTTCCTCCTTGGAGGTAAACTGCAGCTTGCTCAACTTGGTAACACCATCCACCAGCAGGCTTATTTCCTCCCCAAATATTTCCCGCAGTTCCTCCAGGGTAGTCCCCGTATCCTCTACCACATCGTGCAGCAGGCCTGCCGCAATGGTCACGGGATCCAGCTCCAAATCAGCAATAATTTGAGCTACCCCCAGGGGATGAATAATGTACACCTCTCCAGAAACCCTCTTTTGGCCGGCATGTACTTTCAGTGCAAAATCATAAGCCTTTTCAATGATAGACCAGTTGCCGTCGGGGCTGTAAGATTTAAATTTTTTCTTAATCAGTTCCAGGCTCATACAACCACCTTCTCTAAGAGCTGCACTCCCTCAATTCAGCATCTTCTTCGGTAACACCGGCAAATAGTGAGGCAGCCGTGTCTGTGTCCGCCTCCAGAAGAAACCGCTGAAAGCCCTCCAGTGAATTCCACAAATTCATATTGTCCCGGTAGATTCGGGAATTATGTAAATCTCCTGCCCTGGTAGAGGTAAGAATCCGAAACTTTTCATGACTCTCCTCCAGAGGTTCCAAAAGATTAATCTCCTGAAATATTTCCAGGCTCTTTTGAAAAAAATGATTGGTATAACAGACAGGGTTTACACTCTTCATAGATTCAGACAGTTCTCCGGCATGGACCTCTCCCTGCCGTTCTATTTTTTTAATGGCATGATACACCCTTACCAGGCTGTCCCGGCGGGGGAGAACCGCCTGCATTAAAAGCTGGTTTGCCCTCAGGTCCTCCGGGCCGAAGAGCAGGTGAATTTTAATACTATCCACCGCCTCCAAAAGAGTTTTTGCCAGAACAAAAAACTTCTCCTCCTCCAGGGGCAGGTCATAAATTACTAAGTTTTCAATATTTCCTAAAATACAATCCTTTATACTTCCCTGATGGCTGTAATAAATACCCTTCTTCTCCCCCATCAATCGGGATAGCCTTTTTTGCTGCCCCAGAGTATTTATGTAAATAAGGGTGCCAACTTGTTCTCTCTGCCCTACTAAAGCCGTCAGATACTTTTCCTTTTGATCGATCCCCCGGCGGTCTATCACCGTTACCCCACCGGTTCCCAAACAATCGCTGTAATGAAAGTCCTTCAGCTGAAGCACCGGGTTTCTCAGTTCACCCCAGCAGTTGTCCTCCAGAAGATATGCTGCGGAAACCTTTCTGCCCGTTAAATGCAGGTGGCGGTCTTCCATTTTAAAGGCAATGGCCTCCAGCTGGTTTTTACCGCTCTTCAGCTTCATTTTAAGATGATTCTTTTGTTTCCCCACAAATTTAAAGCTCTCTATTTCCAGGTCCTGAGTTTTAAAAAAGGGTACCGGATTCCCCTGGCCAAAGGGGCTCAGGAGGCTCAGCTGGTCTAAAAGGTCCACATCAATTTCAGAAGCCTCCAGCTCCGTCTCCAGAGAAATCAGCCGCTCCAAACCAGGGGGCGGAAGCAGTCCCGGGGCTGCAGAATTTATCTTCTTCTCAAAATTCTCAATATTGGCAGAGCGTATGGTTAATCCCGCTGCCTGCTCATGCCCCCCATAACGCTCCAGGTAATCGGCACAGTGATGTATGGCCTTAATCAGGTTAAAGCCCTGCACTCCCCGGGCAGAACCCCTTCCTTCCTCCCCCTCCAGGGAAATCAAAACCACCGGCCGCCGGTAACTCTCCACCAGGCGGGATGCCACAATGCCCGTTACTCCAGAATGCCAGTCCTCCCGGGCCAGGACGATGACATTCTTTCCATCCAGACCCTTTTCTTCTATTTCCTGTACAGCCTCCTTCAAAATATCCCCTTCAATCTGCTGTCTCTTCTGGTTATATCCATTTAAAAGCTCCGACAGCTCCCGGGCTCTCTCCGGAGAAGAAGTTAAAAGGAGTTCCACTGCTTTTTCCGCTTCCCCAATTCTCCCCGCCGCATTCAACCGGGGTGCCAGGGAAAAGGGTACCTGACCCGAGGTAATCTCCCGGCCGCCAAAACCACTGGCCTCTTTCAGGGCCTGTATTCCCAGCCGGCAGGAAGCATTCAGCTTTTCCATCCCATAACGGGTTAACACCCTGTTTTCCTCCAGCAGGGGAACCACATCGGCAATGGATCCCAAAGCAACCAGGTCCAGGTACTCCTCCCATTCCTCCTGGGCCAGCAGAGACTGCATGAGTTTAAAAGCCACTCCCACTCCCGCCAGGTCTTTATACGGATAACTGCAATCCGCCTGCTTAGGGTTTAAAGTGATACAGTGGGGAAGCGACTCCAGGGGAGTGTGGTGGTCAGTTACAATTATTTCCATTCCCAGTTTTTTGGCGTATTCCACCTCTTTCAAAGAGCTGATTCCACAATCCACCGTAAGAACCAGGTCCGCACCCTCCTCCTTCAGCCTCCCCAGGGCTTCACAATTCAGGCCATAACCCTCCCTGAGACGATGAGGAATATAATAAGAAATACTGCCCCCCATCTTCTGTAACAAGGAAACCAGGATTACTGTACCGGTGATTCCGTCCACATCATAATCACCATATACCACAATTTTTTTCCCCTGTCGCAAAAATTCTTGAATCCGGCGGCGGGCGTCAGTCAGTCCCTTCATGGCTTCCGGAGCATGTAAGTCCTCCAGCCGGGGATATAAGAATCTCTCTCCCTGAGCGGCATCAGTGATTCCCCGGTTAATAAGAAGCTGGGCCACGGCAGGCTTTACCTTCAGCGCACCACTTAAAGCATCCCTGAGCACCAGGTCAGCTTCCTTTACCTGCCATCTGTATTGATAACAATTCATGCCTGTTCCCCCAATTTAAACCCGCGGTAATTTCTTTAATGGTTCCCGGAGAAAATTTACTCCGGAGGTATTTCCTGTGTATACTGTACTGCGGGAATGCTCTCCTCTTCTTCCTCATGCAGTTCCTGTTCCAGCCGGGAAAGTTTTTCTAAAAGTTCAGATTCCTTTTTTGCCATTTGGTTGAGTTCCTCTTCCATCTGCTTCAGGCGATTCTGCTGATCCCTGAAACGAAACCCGTATTTAATGCGTCCTACCAGGCTGAACAGGCCTACAATCAGAGCACCGGTAAAGGCAGAAGCCAGAATAACTATAACCACTGAGACCGGCGCTGTACCAAACAAATAATTAATGTTTACCACTTCATTATTCAAAATAGCAAATACAGCAATCATAATACTGAACAACAAGGCCAATATAAAACCCAACTGCATATTTCCACCCCCGCATTCTTCATAATTGAGATGCTCCAAGTACCCGGTGCCTTTAGAAATCTGGTCACTTCCTTCCTGCTATCTCCCTCTGCTTCCAGATTACCCATACGGGACTGGCCACAAAGATGGAGGAATAGGTTCCGCTGACAACTCCCACCAGCAGCGCTGTGATGAACGGCCGCAGGGTAATCCCGCCAAAAATGAACAAGGACAGCAGTACCAGCAGGGTAGTAACAGAGGTATTGATGGAACGGGTAATGGTCTGGTTAATACTTGAATTCACGATGGTAAAATAATCGTACTTTTTCATGGCCTTTAAATTTTCCCGAATGCGGTCAAAGACCACAATGGTATCGTTTATGGAATAACCAAAAATCGTTAAAATAGCGGCCACAAAAGGACTGTTAATTTCAATCCTCAGCAGGGAAAATACTGCCAGGAGTATAATCAAGTCATGGACCAGCGCCACAATAGCTGAAATAGCAAACTTAAACTCAAAACGGATCGTAATATAAGCAAGCATCCCCGCAGTGGCGATGAACAGCGCCAAAATGGCATTCCGGGTCAGCTCTCCACCAATCACGGCCCCCACACTTTCCTGACTGATAATATCCTCCTCGTTCAGGCCCCATCGTTCTTGAAATGCCTGGAATACTTCCCGGCGCTCTTCCTCCGACAGGGAAACCGTCTTGATAATGACCTCATCCTTCTCTTCGTGGAAAAACCCCTCATGACCCACCTTCTGAATAAAGCTTCCCTCCAGGTCAAACTCCCTTAGAATATCCCGGACCTCCTCCACCTCAAAAGGCTGTCCAATTCTAAAATGAAGCACGGTGCCTCCGGTAAAATCAATGCCCCAGTTCAACCCGTTTACTGCCAGAGAAATAATGCCAATAATGATGAGGAACAGGGAAAAGAGAAAGCTGTACTTGCGATATTTAATGATCTGCAGGCGTGACATAGTCAACCCCCCTGACCCCGAACAAGCTGGGATTTGTAATGATATTGGCTCCAATCAAGTAGCGGAGCAGGTAGCGGGTAAGGACAATGGCCGTAAACATGCTGGTCAGAATCCCTACGGAAAGTGTAACCGCAAAGCCCCTGACGGGGCCTGTGCCGAAATAAAACAGCACGCTGGCAGCAATCAGGGTGGTAATATTGGCATCCAGAATGGTACTGAGAGCATTTTTAAAACCTGCTTCCACCGCAGATCGCAAAGTACGACCGCTACGATACTCCTCTTTAAAACGCTCAAAGATAATTACGTTGGCATCCACCGCCATCCCCACGGAAAGAATCAATCCCGCGATTCCCGGCAGTGTCAGCGTAGCATTTAAAGCAGTCAGTATGGCCATTACCAGGGCCACGTAAACCCCCAGGGCAAAACTTGCGATAAAACCAATGGTCCGGTAAATTACCAGCAAAAAAACAAACAGCAGCACAAACCCGATGATACCGGCCTGGAGGCTCCTGTCCCGGGAATCCCTTCCCAGGGTTGGCCCTACTGTCCGGGTTTCCAGCTCCACCAGTTCCACCGGCAGGGCACCGGAGCGCAGAATCAGCACCAGGTCTCTTACTTCTTCGGCGGTAAACTGTCCGGTTATAATAGCATTCCCATCGGTTATGACATTTCTAACGGTGGGAGCTGAAACCACTTCACCATCCAGCTTAATGAAAATTGGAAGCTCTCTTCCTGCCAGCCTTCGGGTCGCTTCAGCAAATTTTTCCGCTCCCTCCGCATCAAACTCCAGGCCTACCGCCGGCTGCCCGAATTCATCCTGGGTAAATCTTGCCTCCCTCAAGTTTGCCCCGGTTACCACCACGTTTCCCTCCGGGTCCTCAAAGGTAAGCAGTGCGGTACGGCCGATAATGTCAATAGCCCGTCCCGGGTCATCAATGCCCGGAAGCTCCACACGAATGCGGTTGGCTCCCTCCTGCTGAATCAGCGGCTCTGAAACTCCAAACTCATCAATCCGGTTTCGAATAATGGTAATGGCCCTCTCTATGGTGTCCCGTTCCACTTCTCCATCTTCTTCCCTGGCTTCCATGAGCACGTATACGCCTCCCTCCAAATCTAATCCCAGTTTCAAATGGGACACAATTTGGGTATAGGCCAGGTAAGAAAAGGCAGAGAGCAGAATCATAAGTCCCAAAAAGAGGAGAAGAAACTTTCGAGAAGAAACTCCTTTTCCTTTTTTCAATTTTTTGTTCATTCTGATTTATCCCCCAATCCAACCCTACTTAAAATAATCCAAACTTATTTAAAATAGACTTATTCCATATTTTTGACAGTCAGCTCCACCCCAGGCACGTCCTTTCTCAGCACAACACCCTGTATCTTGAGGTTGAGAAACATAACTATGGCAAAACTGGCAGCGCTGACAGGATTACAACAGCCGGGTATCGTTGATGACCAGAGAAAACCGGGTATCCAGATACTCTGCCGCCCGGCGGCACAAAATCATGCGGGTTAAAAATATCTCAAAATACTCCATTACCTGGCTGATCACCGGGTCAATCACCAGTTCCAGGGTAATCATTTTACCCTCTTTATCAATGCGCAAAAAAGACCTCTGAACTGCGAAGTTAACCCGGTCATGAATGTCAAAGTTGGAACAGTCCGGATTTCTTACCCGGGAACGATGCACATCGGATTTATCTGCCAGAATCAGCGCCGCAGAAACAGGGTTTACCACCCGGCCCTCCTTCTCATCATGGTTGCCAATAGCCGAACTGATCTCGGTAATTTCATGATAAGGCATCCCCATCCTCTCCAGGGCGTTCATACAAATGATGGCCCCTGTCTGAGAATGACCATACCGGCTGACTACATTGCCGATATCATGGAGATATCCCGCAATCCCCGCCAGCTGAGCCTCCCGCTCAGGGTGACCCAACCGGGACAGGATATTGTATGCAATCTTAGCCACCAGGTTGCTGTGCCGGAATCCATGCTCCGTAAAGCCCATCTCCCCCAGGTGCTCATTGGCCTTCTCCATATATACTCGAATCTGCAGGTCGTCCTTAATATCCTCCAGAGTAATCACTCTTGTTTCCTGCATACAGCTTCCCCCTTATCCTCACTATAAAAAAACATTCTCCCTTTTCAGTTTATTGGCGGGCAAAAAACTCATGTAATAAATAAATATGCCAAAGTAATGAGTTTCGCCCCTGCCGGAAAATCATTCATATAACTTCTCTTTTTCTAAAAAAAATCCTCTACTCTGCCGTATATTTTTATCGGATGTGAAAGGTCCTGAGACGGTTGAAAGCGGCTGCGACTTCATATTTGCGGGGAAGAGCATACTCCCCAGGATGCTGTCCCCGGTAGGGAGACAGGAGATCCAGTCCCTGCTTTTCAATCTGCTCCAGGGTGATTTCAATAATTTCCTTCAGAGTTTTTCTTCCATCAATCAAGTGAGAACTAAAATACAGTATATCTCCAATGGCCCGGGTCTGGCTCTCATCCACCAGCTGCTCCACGAAAGACAGGTCAACCTCCTGCCTGCCAAACTGAAGGGAATAAAGTCCCCGGGCAGATATTTTGGTTTTCCCCTTTCGGGTGGGGTCCAATCCTTTTTTCAGCGGAATCCTGTGGAGAATTTCCCCAAATTCCCCTCCGCCTTCAGGCTTTCGTTTTGTCTGGTACTTCTGTGCGATTTCCTTCGCCCGGGCGGTCATTTCCAGGGCACGGTATTCATCCATCATGATTACCCGGTCCGCTACATCAAAATAATCTCCGGATCCTCCCAGAACCATGATGGAAGAAACCCCTAAATCCTTATATAAAAAATTTACTTTATCAATAAATGGGGTAATCGGTTCTTTATTCTTGGACACCAGGGACTGCATACGCACATCCCGAATCATAAAGTTGGTAGCGGAGGTATCTTCATCCAAAAGAAGCAGCTGAACGCCCATCTCCAGAGATTCCATGATATTGGCAGCCTGGGAGGTGGAGCCGCTGGCCTCCTCGGTAGAAAAGTTCACTGTATCTTTGCGAAAAGGAAGGTTATTAATAAAGGGACTAATGTCAACCTTCTCCACCCTCCTGCCGTCCTCAGCGCGGATTTTTACCGCCTCCTCCAGGGTAACCACCTGCTCCCGGCCGTCTCCGGGGATATGGTTGTATACACCCCTTTCCACAGCCCGAAGCAGGGTAGATTTGCCGTGATACCCGCCCCCTACAATCAGTGTAACTCCTGCGGGGATCCCCATGCCCTTCACCCTGCCGGCGTTGGGCAGTTGTAATTCCACCTGAAGTTCCGGAGGCGAAGAGAAAAGAACCACCTTTTCCCGGTCCATAGGAAGGTCGCTGACACCACTTTTCCGGGGCAAAAGAGAGCCGTTGGCCACAAAGGAGACCAGCCCCAATTTTTTTAGTTCTCCCCGTAAAAAGTCCTGGTCTTCGTTTCCCTCCACATGGACGGTTATTATTTCCGAGTCAAGGCTCTCATGTAAAAGCGCTTCCCTGACCAGCATTGGAAGTTCTTTAAAAAACATATCTGCTGCCTCCCGGGCCAGGACTCTTCTGCCCCGGGCAGGAAGACCCATGGAGACTCTGGCTTCCACGTAATCCGGTGTAATCACCATGGAGGTTCTCTGCAGTATTTCCTGTCCGCAGGTATCAATAAAAATCATTCCGCTTTTACCGGTACCCCGGCTGCGTTTTACCCCCCGCTGTACAGCCTCCCCAAACTCGCGGGTCAAATAATCCTCTAAAGCCGTCCTTCGCACCCGGGAGGAAAAAAGAGCTTGAGGAAATCTTGCCCTTTTTTGGGGCACCCTCAGCCTCACCCGCGTGGGGGCGGCAAAAGGGTCTCCCTGCACATAATCAATGTGCAGTTCAAACTCTTTAAAATCATAACTTCCCTGTATATCTTTATATGCCTTGTATCCTTTTCCTTCGATTCGTTTTAGCGCGCTCCCCAGGGCATCCTTTGATTTCATTAATAACTGTCTCTCCTCATTCACTTATTCGCCGTGCGGCAGTTGAGAAACCTCCCCACTGCCGCAACCTTGTTACATATCCTTCAGGTATCCCGTTGAAAGACCTTATCCATTATAATATTTTTCTTATAATACTTATTATTAGTAATAACTATATTATAAACGATTTTGATTGCAGGAACAATGATTACGGGGACAAATGAAACCTTATGCAAAAGGAACTGCTAATTCTGCAGTCCCTTAAATTTTTATTTTTTCTCTTCCTTTTTACTTAAATTCTTTTAAAAATTCATCAATAAGCCGGTCCAGCAGCGACCCGGGAATATCGGTATATATTCTAACCTTCCCTATTTTTTCGGGGAGAATGAAGACCAGTTTTTCCCCCCGTCGCTTTTTATCATATTTTAACCCTTCTTTGATTTCTGCCGCTGTTAATCCCGGGGGCAGTTCTTTAAATCCCATTCGAAACAACATTTCCTCGATGATCTTCAAAGATTCCTTATCCAGGATCCCCTGCATGTGGGCCAATCGGGAGGCCAGCAGCATGCCGAAATTGACTGCTTCACCATGATTGAAATGTTTATAAGAGGTGGCTGCCTCCAGAGCATGCCCCAGAGTGTGGCCAAAATTCAAAATGGCCCGGATTCCTCCCTCTCTCTCATCTTCAGAAACAACTTCCGCTTTAATGACGCAGGACCTGTAAACAATATGCTTATAAAAGTCCTTCTCCTGCTCCAAGGATGGGTTGAGATGTTCATGCAGATAATCAAAAAAACTGCGATCCCTGATGATACCGTACTTCACCACTTCCGCCATTCCGGTTCTCAGTTCTCTCACGGGCAGGGTTTCCAGAGTCTTCAGATCGATGAGCACCAGCCGGGGCTGGTAAAAAGCGCCAATGATGTTTTTTCCCCGGGGATGATTTATAGCCACTTTCCCTCCTACACTGCTGTCCACCTGGGCCAAAAGGGTGGTGGGCACCTGCACATAAGCAACTCCCCGAAGGTATGTGGCGGCAACAAACCCTGCCAGGTCTCCTACAACCCCACCCCCAAGAGCCACAATTCCTGAATCCCGGTCCATAACAAATTCCAGAGCAGAAGTTAGAAGTTTATCTGCCGCAGACCAGCTTTTTGACCCTTCACCCGCAGGAATCACCTCAATTTTGGCCGAATATCCTGCCTCTTTAAGACCTTTCATGCAGGAATCCCCGTACAGCGGAAATACATTTTCATCGGTGATAACCAGCAGTTTTCCTTTAAACCCCAGGGCCCGTAATTGCTTTCCCAGGGTTTCCAAAAAATCATATCCAATAATTATGTCATAGCTTCTGCTTCCCAGGTCTACCGTGAGTTTACTAGTTTCCATAATAAAGCCAGCCCTTTCCAGTTTTCCTTGTCTTCTTGTCACCTTCGGACAGTTCAGCGGCGGGCAATCATTCGCAGGTAGGTTTCATAAGCAGCCTTCAATTCCTCCATGGAATCTCCTCCAAACTTATCCACAAAGGTACAGGCAATCTCCCAGGCGACGATGGCCTCTCCCACCACACTGGCGGCAGGAACCGCACAGGCATCGGAACGCTCTACCCCTGCCTGCAGGCTCTTTTTTGTCTTCATGTCAACACTGGTGAGGGGCCTGTAAAGGGTAGGAATGGGTTTCATGGCACACCGTATCCGGAGAGTTTCGCCATTGGTGAGTCCCCCTTCTATGCCTCCGGACCTGTTGGTCTTTCGAAAATATTTATTGGCATTCTCATCATAATAAATCTCGTCATGAACCCGGGAGCCTCTCAAGGCAGCCGCTTCAAAACCCAGGCCGATTTCTACTGCTTTGATGGCCTGCAGGCTCATTAAGGCTCCCGCCAGGCGTCCATCAAGTTTGCGGTCCCAGTGCACGTGACTTCCCAGTCCGGGGGGAACTCCGGTTACCAGTATTTCGAAAACTCCCCCCAGGGAATCCCCTTCATCTTTGGCCCGGTCAATTTCCTCAATCATTTTCGCCTCTATAACAGGGTCAGCACACCTGACCGAAGATTCTTCCGCCAGCCGATGCAGCTGTTCCGGAAGCCGGTTTTCCATACTTTCTGCCCTGATGCCTCCGATTCCTACCACATGACTGTATACTGCAATGTTAAAACGGTCCAGCATTTGCCTGGCAGTACCGCCTACTGCCACCCTGATGGCAGTCTCCCGGGCGCTGGCTCTTTCCAGAACATTTCGTATATCATCTTGATGGTACTTCAAGGAACCCGCCAGGTCTGCATGTCCGGGCCTGGGTCTGGTCAGGACTTCCCCACAGCTGTTTTCTTCCTCATGGTCCGGTTTCTCAGGGGCTTGATAAGGATTCATAACCTCCTGCCAGTTTTTATAATCCTGGTTAGTTATGGTCAGGGTCAGGGGACTGCCCAGGGTTTTCCCGAAGCGAAGCCCGGAAAGGATCTCCACCCGGTCCTTTTCAATCTTCATCCTTCCCCCGCGGCCGTGACCCTTCTGTCTTCTTGCCAGCTGCTGATTAATTTTTCCCCGATCCAGCTGCAGATTGGAAGGCAGGCCTTCTATTACTGCCACCAGACAGGGGCCATGTGATTCACCGGCTGATAAATACCTCATCGTTAATTCTCCCCAGTTCATTAAATTTAACCCCTTCAAGGGTTAAAAGGCCAAGCTTCTTTTCCAGTCCGCTGGAAAACCCACCCGGACAACCGTCCTGGTTGACCACCCGGTGACAGGGAATAATCACCGGCAGCCGGTTACGGCCCAGGGCCCTGCCCACAGCACGGCTGCCCCCACTGCATCCCAATGCCCGGGCTGCCGCAGAATATGAACAAACCCGCCCGTACGGAATTTGGCGAATATGTTCCAATACCCTGGCAGTAAAAGGCGGATATTCCTTCATGTCCACAGAAAACCGACTAAAATCTATCGATCTTTTCCCCTTAAAATAATTCTGCAGGGCAGTAAAGAGATCAGGCCAGATTCTTTCTATGCTTCCCCCGGCCTTAACTTTAACCTCTTCTTCCCCAGTATGATCAAAATGTAAAGATAGAATTCCCCGGCGTCCATAAACAGCCAATATATTTCCCCAAAGAGTAAAAATCTTAAAATGATACAATTAAATCATCCTCTATTATAGACGATCTTCTTTTATATTTTCAGAAAACTCCGTTTTCTGCCCCTGAACACGGCAACCTCCCGGTAACCGGATTCCCTCAGTAAATCCAGGGCTGTATCCAGGGACCTGCCCACATCCTCCGGCCGGTGGGCATCAGAACCCAGGGTGACCGGAACCTTTTTCCGCCGGCAGCTTTCTAAAATATCATTTGCGGGATACATCTCCAAAGCCGGAGTGTAAAGGCCCGCCGTATTTAACTCAATGCAGAGGTCCGCTTCCTTTAACAGGTCTGTGACCCTTTCCATCAGACGGGCTGCACCATTTATGGGCCGATATCCAAATTTCTTAATGACATCCAGGTGCCCTATAATGTCACAAAGATTGGACCCCACCAGCTTTTCAATGAGGAGATAGTACTTTTCATAGAGTTCCATAATTTCTTCTTCCGTGCACTGTTCATACTCACCGGCACAGGCGGGATTGGTAAAGTCCCAATCCTCCAAAAAATGTACAGAACCAATGATATAGTCAAAAGGGTACAAGGAAAGCTCTCTTTGGGCCGCTTTTTCCCGTCCCGGCAGAAAATCCAGCTCAATTCCCAACTTAACCGTGGGAAGCTCTTTGTTTCGGGACATCCTCAAAACTTCCTCCACATACCGGGGAAGCTCTTCTCCATCCATAGTTACTTTTACCGGGGGTTCGTAATCCAGCAGGTCCAGGGGAAAATGGTCGGCAAAACCGATTTCTGTCAGGCCTTTACGGGCCCCTTCCCGGCAGTAATCCTCCAGAGTCCCCCGGGCATGACAGCATCGAACCGTATGCAGGTGATAATCAATCATAATTACGACATCCTTTTCGGGTATTATTTGTATCAATTTTATATTACAAAACAGATAAAATCCTTTAATTAAGCCTCCCCATAATGCTTTATGAATTCCCACTTTTCTTATTTTAAACGGTGATGGAAACAGGATACCTCTCCAGTATGACAGGCTATGCCCCCCACCTGGTCAATAATTAGAAGAAGGGTGTCCGCATCACAATCGTAGTATATTTCTTTAATAATTTGATAATGGCCGGAGGTCTCCCCCTTCAACCAGAGTTCCTTCCGGCTTCGGCTCCAGTAACAGGCCTTTCCCTCCTCCAGGGTCTTCTCCAGGGATTCTTTATTCATATAAGCCATCATCAGCACCTGTTTCGTATCTGCATCCTGAACGATGGCGGGAATCAGCCCGCGGCTGTCAAATTTAAGTTTTTCAATTTCCTTTTTGGTAATTTGCATTAAATTCTTACCTCCACTCCATTTTTAGCCAGGTATTCCTTCACGTCCCGCACAGAAAATTCCCGGTAATGAAACACCGATGCCGCCAGGGCTGCATCCGCTTTCCCCGTGGTTAGAGCCTGCAAAAAATGCTCCATAGTTCCGGCACCTCCCGAGGCGATTACGGGAATCTGGACTCTCTCTGCTATGGCTGAGGTCAGGGGCAGATCGTACCCATCCTTTCCTCCGTCACTGTCCATGCTGGTCAAGAGAATTTCTCCGGCACCCAGCTCCTCCACCTTTTGAGCCCAATCCAGCGCAGAAACCCCTGTAGGAGTCCGGCCGCCGTGCAGGAAAACTTCCCAGTCTTCCTTGCCCTCCATCTTTTTAGCATCTATGGCCACCACCATACACTGGGTTCCAAATTTTTCAGCCCCATCACTGACCAGAGAAGGGTTTTGAAATGCTGCGGTATTCAGAGAAACCTTGTCCGCTCCTGCACTGAGTATATCCTTAATCTGGTCGATACTGGACAGGCCGCCTCCTACGGTAAAGGGGATATACACTTTTTCTGCGGTCCGGGATACCACGTCAATAACCGTCTTTCTTTTCTCATGGGATGCGGTGATATCCAGAAACACCAGTTCATCGGCCCCCTCCTGGTCATAAAAGCTGGCCAGCTCCACCGGGTCCCCGGCATCCCTAAGGTTGACAAACTGTACTCCTTTTACAACTCTTCCTTCTAATACATCCAAGCACGGTATAATCCTTTTTGCCAACATGCTGCCCCCTCCATATTTTTTTATCCTTAGATTTTTAGAGCTTCTTCCAGGGTAAATTTACCGGTGTAAAGGGCCTGCCCCACAATAATTCCGCTTATGCCTATCCCTTCCAGTTCCCTGGCTTTTTTTATATCCTCCAGGGAGGAAACCCCGCCGGAGGCAATAATATTGAGGCCTGTATTTTCCGCAATCTCCCGGGTGGAATCAAAATTTGGCCCCTGCAGGGTACCGTCCCTGGAAATATCCGTATAAACCACTTCCTTTACTCCCACCTGCTCCATTTCCCTGACAAGGTCCAGCGCCCTCAAGGTAGAAGACTCAACCCAACCCTTAACGGCCACCAGGCCATCCTGGGCATCTACTCCTACCATGATGCTGTCTCCGTAGGTTTTCACCAATCTCTTTATCAGTCCCGGATTATCCACCGCAGCAGTACCGATAATTACTCTGCTGATACCCAGGGATAAAAGCTCTGAAACAGTTTCTTCGTTCCGTATGCCTCCCCCCAGCTGAATGGGAATTTCAAGAGCAGAAGAAATTTCCTTAATTACCGCTTTGTTCTGGGGACTTCCCTGGAAAGCACCGTCCAAATCCACCATATGCAGCCGGCGGGCCCCCTTCCGTTCCCACATCAGGGCTACCTCCAGGGGATTCTCGTAGTATACCGTTTCCCGGTCTGCCTTACCCTGATAAAGGCGGACACATTTTCCGCCTTTCAAATCTATTGCCGGGATCACTTCCATGTTATCAACTCCTGTCAATAATATCACCAAAATTAGCCAGTATCTTCAGCCCTGAATCACTGCTTTTCTCCGGGTGAAACTGAACACCGTAAACACAGGGTTCCTCTTTTACCACCGCAGCAAAATCCGTGCCGTAATGGACAGCACCCAGTACAGATTCCTGTTTTTGTGGAACCGCATAATAGGAGTGCACAAAATAAAAGTAGTCCTGGTCTTCAATTCCGTAAAACAAGGGATCTTCTTTCTTCAGTTTCAGCCGGTTCCATCCCATATGGGGAACTTTCAGGCTCCCCTGGAATTTAACCACCTCTCCCGAAACCAGGCCCAGTCCTTCTCCCTTTTTTCCGGTGCCCTCCTGACTTCTCTCAAAAAGAAGCTGCAGTCCCAAACAGATTCCCAACAAAGGAATTCCCTCCCGGGCCTGTTCTTTCACCACTTCTCCCAGCCTGCCTTGATTCAAATTCTTAACCGCCTGGCCGAAAGCGCCTACTCCCGGAAGGATGATCCCCCTGGCTTCTTTAATCTCCCTTATATCTCCGGTAACCCGGGTGGAATATCCCATGCGGGCAAAACCGTTCTGCACGCTCTGTAAATTCCCCATTCCATAATCCACAATAACGATCAAAATAATTCCCCCGTATATAAAAACTCAATTTATATTTACAGTTTCCCCTTGGTAGAAGGTACCCCCTCCACTCTAGGGTCCACCTGCAGAGCCTGGTCCAGGCTTCTACCCAGGGCTTTAAAAAGAGCTTCCATGATGTGGTGAGAGTTTTTCCCGTGAATCAGTTTTAAGTGCAGGGTAATCCTGGCCTCATGGGCAAAGGCCCTGAAAAACTCCTCCAGCAGTTCTGTGTCAAATTCCCCTACTTTATCCGCCGGAATATCTACATTATATACTAAAAAGGGCCTGTCCGACAGGTCTAAGGAAGCCAAAACCAGTGCTTCATCCATGGGCAGCATGAAAAATCCGTACCTTTTGATTCCTTCTTTACTGCCCATGGCTTTTCTGAAGGCTTCCCCCAGGACAATTCCAATATCCTCCACCAGGTGGTGAGCATCTATTTCCAGGTCCCCCACCGCCTGAATCTTCAGGTCAAAGAACCCGTGCCGGGCCATAAGGTTCAGCATGTGCTCCAGGAAGGGAACCCCCGTATTCAGTTCCGTTTTTCCCGAGCCCTCCAGGTTAATATACAGCGTAATATCCGTCTCTCCCGTTTTTCGTTCTACCCGTGCTTCCCTTTTACTCAATGTTCTTCATCCTCACTTTGACTGTATTGGCGTGAGCATCCAGGCCCTCCACCTCTGCCAGCAAAATTACATCCTCCGCCGCCTCCTTCAGGGCCTGCTTTGGATAGTATAGAATAGTGGTTTTCTTAATAAAATCATCTACATTCAGTCCCGATGAAAACCGGGCGGCTCCCCCGGTAGGAAGGACATGGTTGGGGCCGGCATAATAATCCCCCAGAGGTTCAGGAGTAAAGCCCCCTAAGAATACTGAACCTGCATTTTTAATCCAGGGAAGAGAAGCCAGAGGGTCTTCAATGATTACCTCCAGATGTTCTGGGGCAATGTCGTTGGAAACCCGGAAAGCCTCCTCCAAATTTTTCACAACAATAATGGCGGAGTGTTCTTCCAGGGACTTCTGGATAATGTCCCGCCGGCTCATTTGAGGCAGCTGCTCCTGTAAAGAATTCAGCACTCTGCCCGGCAGCTCCGGATCCGGTGTAACAATAAAGTTTGCCGCCAGGGGGTCATGTTCCGCCTGAGACATAATGTCCGCTGCGATAAACCGGGGATCCGCGGTAGAATCCGCTATAATCAGCAGTTCACTGGGACCCGCAAGCATATCAATATCCACATCCCCGTAAACCAGTTTTTTCGCCAGGGTCACATAAATATTTCCCGGTCCTACAATCTTATCTACCACCGGGACAGTTCCAGTCCCGTATGCAAAAGCAGCCACTGCCTGGGCGCCCCCCATTTTAAAAATCTTTTCCACACCTAATTGGGCGGCTGCAGTAAGAGTGTAGGGATTTATTTTTCCGTCTTTCCCCGGAGGGGTGCACATATATATTTCTTTTACCCCGGCAATTTTTGCAGGAATGACATTCATTAACACTGATGAAGGATAGGAGGCAGTTCCCCCGGGAACATAAGCTCCCACTTTTTCCAGGGGTATCACCATCTGTCCCAGGATAATCCCGGACTCCTCGGTACTGATAAAAGAATTCCGGCTTTGACGCCGGTGAAAAATCTCAATATTTTCCGCCGCCTTATGTAAGGCATTTATAAAGTCGGAACCAACCTTCTGGCGGGCCTCTTGAATCTCCTGCTCCTCCACCACCAGGCTTTCCAGGTGACAGCCGTCAAATTTTAATGCCAGCTCCCTCAGGGCCTCATCGCCCCTGTTCTTAATGTCTGCAATAATTGTTTTAACTGCTTTTTCCTGCTCTTCCCAGGAACCAATATCCTTTCTTGGGGAAGACTTTTCCCATTCTTCTTTAGTACAAACCTTGAGCATAACCTTTACACCTCCACATGCTTTACTTAGGTAAAGCGATAAAGTAAACCTAGGGGTATTCTACCACTGAATTTATCCTCTGTCAACCAACAGCCGCTGTTCCTATCTTCGTGAAAATAAAAAACCGATGTGTCAAATTTATTATGTGCGACGGCACCGGTATCATGCTCTTTTTGCATGAAAAAAAATAATAGATTTTTTTAAAAAGCCTCCAACACCAGGGATAGAACTTCATTGGGGTTATCATCCTGAATGGCTGTCCAATAAATCCGGTTTCCATTCCGATAATAGTAGTTAACCCAACCCATCCTTTCAACTTTGTATACCATGATACCTTTTTTTCGTAAAACCTCGTTATTATGGAAATTTTCATTTTCAGAAATTCGAAGGTTAATCCTGTGAAGGAGGTTCACCGCATCCTCCTCATCATGTGACTCGGTAATCCAAATGATCGCCTGTCTATTAGCGATTTGATAATGAGGGATGTAAGCCCTGGCAATATCTATTGTAGTGCCCTGAAAACTCTGCACATTGGCCAGGGCCTCACTGCCGGTGATGACTTTAACCAGCCGCATGTCTCCCAGGCGGTCTGGAAACTGGGATATATCCTCCGTAAAAATGTTAAACTCTTCCCCCAAAGTATCTTTACCCAGTCCCCGGAAAGGGGGGTCTTGAGCCATCATCTGGGTAGTGTCTTTTGGCAGCCAATCATGAACTCCTACCAGGTCCGTTTTAATCACAACAAACAGCAGAAACATAAATAAAAAAGGGAGTACGAATTTAATCAGGTTTAACCTTCTTGGCACATTTATCCCCCCCTTTTAATAAGATATTTAATTCGGCATGATTTGACAAAATCCTGCTGTAGTTAAAAAAAATCCCGTCTTTACAATAAGTTTAGTACTTCTTCAAACCCGGGGAAAGATATATCCACGCACTGGCTGTCCGCAATTTGAGTATGCCCTTCAGCCGACAGGCCGGCTACCGCCAGGGCCATGGCTACCCGGTGGTCCCCGTGACTCATGCAGCGGCTTCCTTTAAGTCTCTGAGGCCCTGTAATTTTCAGCCCATCAGGCAAAGACTCAATCACTGCCCCCATTTTACCCAGTTCTTCAATCATGGTGGAAATCCGGTCACTCTCCTTAACTCTCAATTCCGAAGCATCCCGTATTTCCGTTTTCCCCCGGGCCAAAAGCGCCGCTGCGGTAAGTACGGGAATTTCATCAATTAACCGGGGTATTAAACTCCCCCCAATGGTTACACCTTTAAGCTCTGCTCCCTGAACCCGAATATCCGCTGCCGGCTCCATATTGTTTATCCTTTCATTCATAAGGGTAATGTCTGCTCCCATCTGTGATAAAACCTCCAGCAGACCGGTACGGGTGGGGTTTACTCCCACATTTAAGATGGTCAGGTCTGACCCCGGCATTGAAGCGGCCGCAGTAAGAAAAAAGGCGGCGGAGGAAAAATCACCGGGGACTTTAATGGGTCGACCGGTAAAACCATGATTTCCCTGGACTTCAACTCTTAATTCTTTTTTTTGAATGGGAATGTCAAAGTATTGAAGCATTCTTTCTGTATGGTCCCTGGACAGAGAGGGTTCGGTTACAGAAGTCACTCCCCGGTCAAAAAGACCTGCCAGCAGAACACAGGACTTTACCTGTGCGCTGGCCACCGGTGAATGATAATCTATGGTCTTCAGCTTTCCCCCCATAACCGTCAGGGGAAGGAGTCGTGAGTTTTTCCTTCCCATAATCCTGGCTCCCATGCGGGCCAAAGGTTCAACCACCCTGCCCATAGGCCTGTTTCGTAAGGAGGAATCTCCCGTAAGCACGCTGTAAAAAGGATTTCCTGCCAGAATTCCTAAAAGCAGTCGGGCGGTTGTCCCGGAATTTCCGGCATCTAATACATTACCGGGTTCCTGCAGACCGTTCAGCCCTTTCCCCTGGATCACAACCTTTTCATCTATAATATTAATGTTTATTCCCATCTCGCGAAAACATGCTATGGTTCGGGTACAATCTTCCCCCCATAAAAATCCTTCAATTTCAGTAACCCCCTGGGCCAGGGAACCAAAAATAACGGCCCGGTGAGATATAGATTTATCCCCGGGTACATTAATTTTCCCCTGGATACAGGGTTTAGGTTGAATAATCAGTTCCATTTTCCGCTCCTTGTTTATTTAAAAATTACCGGACGGCAGCCTGGAAGCCTTCGTCTTCCAGGACTTTAAGAGCCCTGTCCCTTTCCTCCAGGGTGGAGAAACTGAATCGGATTGAGCCGCCCTCTTCTTCCCTGCTTTTTAATATTTCTATGTCCTTAATATTAATCCCCTTGTTTCCAAAAAGGGTAGCCATTTTTCCGATTACTCCAGGAACATCGGCTACCAGCACTACCAGGTCATAAATCCCAGGAAGGAGCCCTTTAACCCTTTTAGGAATGTTCAAGCGGGTCTCCCGGGCCTTCTGGAATTCCCGTATCAAGCTTTCTCCATCCCCCTGCCCCAGCAGATATTCTAATTCCTGAATTTGTTTCTTAAAAACTTCCAACCGTTTCAGAATCATCTCTCGATTGGACAAACAAATATCCCGCCACATTTGGGGACTGCTCATGGCAATCCGGGTGGTATCCCTGAACCCACCGGCTGCCAAAAACAAGGCCTTTTGCAAATTCACACCGGTATCGTGAAGGGTGTTAACCAGCAGGGCTGCGGTGAGGTGAGGCAGATGGCTTACCGCCGCCACCAGCAGGTCATGCTCCTGGGGATCCATTATCATGCACTGGGCTCCGATTTCTTCCACCATTAACTTAACCGCCTGCAGCGCAGAGGTATCCGTTTTTTCTGTGGCAGTCAAAACGTAAATGGCATTCTCCAGAAGATAAGGATTTGCCGCTTCCACCCCGGATTCTTCCGAACCCGTCATGGGGTGCCCTCCTACAAAAAATATTTCCGGAGGCAAAAGCTCCTCAATGGCCCCGGTTATTTCTCCTTTAGTACTGCCCAGGTCCGTGATTATACATCCGGGCTTTAGAAAAGGGATCATTTCTTGAATTACTGAAATACTTATTCCCACAGGCGTAGCCACTACCACCAGTTCTGCTTCTTCCACAGCTTCTGAAAGTTCTGCAGCACCTCTATCTACAGCACCCAGGGCCTCGGCCGTTTGCATTTTATTCATATCCCGAAACATGCCCACCACTTCACCAGCCAGACTGCGGTTCCTCAAGGCCATTCCCAGGGATCCTCCCATCAAGCCGACTCCAATGATGGCTGCTTTTTTGAAAAGTTCTTTATCCATAACAGTTCTCCATTCAATACTCAATCATTTGTTAGAGGGTACGGTCCACGCTTACGGCCACCCGTCTCAGCCCATTCATCAATTCCATAAATTGTGCCGGGTTTAGAGACTGCGGGCCATCACATAATGCCCTTTCCGGATCTGGATGAACTTCAATCATCAACCCGTCCGCCCCGGCGGCAATGGCTGCCTTACACATGGAGGAAACCAGTTTGCGCTGTCCGGTACCGTGGCTGGGGTCTACAATGACCGGCAGGTGACTGAGTTCCTTCACAATAGGTATGGCACTTAAATCCAGGGTATTGCGGGTATAGGTCTCAAAGGTCCGGATACCCCTCTCGCATAGAATCACATTATAATTTCCCCCGGACATCAGATATTCCGCAGCCATCAGCCACTCTTCAATGGTGGCGGAAAGGCCCCGTTTTAAAAGGACCGGCTTGCGGGTCTTTCCCAGCTCCCTTAAAAGGTGAAAGTTCTGCATGTTCCTGGCACCCACCTGCAGAATATCTGCATATTTTTCTACCAGAGGCACGCATTGAGGATTCACTACCTCTGTAACGATGAGTAGGCCGGTTTTCTCCCGGGCTTCCGCCAGAAGCTTCAGTCCCTCTTCCTCCATGCCCTGGAACGCATACGGTGAGGTCCGGGGTTTAAAGGCGCCGCCCCTTAAAACATCTGCCCCGGCCTTTTTTATAGCTTCTGCGATCTGGTGTACCTGCTCTTCACTTTCCACCGCACAGGGACCTGCCATAACTATAACTTTTTCATCTCCAATCCTGACCCCGTTCAGTTCAATTACGGTGTCATCCTTCCTAAATTCTCTGCTGACCAGTTTAAAGGGCTTTGATATGGGTACAACTTTTTCTACTCCCTCCATGGCTTCCAGCCCTATAGAAAGAGCTTTACTCCGGTCCCCAATGGCTCCGATCACCGTGCGGGATTCCCCTTCGGAAAGATGGATGCCAAAACCAAGTTGTGTAAGCCGTAAAATGACATGGTCAACCTGCTCTTTTTTTGCCCCGGGATTCATCACAACAATCACTCTTTTTCCCTCCTTAAACTATGAGCAGCGCCGGTTTGGATATAGTATTTCCAATACCGAAGTTGTTCATTTTATGTAGTGAACACCTTTGCTTTTTCAAAAAACCACTACATTAAAAAAAGCTTTCCTTCCCATAGGGACGAAAGCTGTTCTTCCGCGGTACCACCCCGATTGGTTGATATCTATACAACCCACTTAGTAAGGTACGGAAGGGCTTACCCTTCTTATACCCCCTCCCTTTTAACGGCGGGAAAACCCGTCAAAGCCTACCAGCCGCGGCTTTAAACCTGCAGCTTTCGGTTTGCCTCTCCCGGGTGTATTCAGTATGAATCCGGCGCCGGGGTCTCAGCACCCCCCGGCTCTCTTCAGCCCCATGCATACGTACTCTTCCCGGTCATCGAAATAGCAATTTCCTAATTTTGAGGTTAATTTTACTATTGAAAAAAACTTTTGTCAAATGGTTTTTTAGAAGATGTAGTTATTGTGTTAATTTCATGCAGTATTTATTTTGACAAAAAATCAATTTGCCAACATCTCCAGTATACGAGGATGTATATATTTTGATACCATCCGGTTGGAACCTCCCATGGTGATGATCACCAGTTTTCCTGAGCAGACCTCCTCCGCCAGGCCTTTCAGCTCTTTGACCAGGTCTATAAAAAATTCCCGGCTCAGGCCCCGGGGTCCATAATCATCTTTATGAGTATCATGACCCAAAAGGTGGATGATTATCTCCGGACCAAATTCCCGGGCCCGGGGGAAGAACTCACTCCTCACCTTTTCCAGGTACTCCTCATCAGTCATGTTTTTCCCCACCCTGACATCCACCTTGGTCCCCAGGTCCTCCACCACCTCCAGGTCGCAGAAGCATACGTGCAGCACCTGGCGGTCCCCCAGGAAAATTTCCCGGGTTCCGTCCCCGTGATGGCTGTCGGTGTCAATAATGGCTGCCCTTACCCCACTAAATTTTTGCTGCAGGTTTGCCAGGGCCGGTCCCGTAGAGGAAATATATGTGCCCCCCCATGCATTATAATAGCCGGCATGGTGCCCTGCCGCCACGTTAAAGACCAGGGCGTTTTTCAGTTCACCCCGGTACACCTTTTCCACCGCCTCCACACAGCCCCCCACGGAATAAAGGGCTCCCTGGGCATAGTCCTGCCTGAAAAGGCTCTCAACCAGCTGCCCCTCGTGTACCTGGTGCAGCAGGAGATTGCTGACTTTTTGAGGCTCCAGCAAAACCACTTCCGGAAGCACCAGCACTTCTTCCATTGCCTGCGGAAAATCTTTAAACTTATGCCCCATGACAGGCCAATATTTCTGGCTGAATAATTGATGGAAAAATACACCGGTTTTCATGTTATCCTCCCATTCTTAATTGAAGAGTAAGTGGGTGAGAATTCCAAAAACAGAAAGTGCTGCAAAGTTCCCGGGAGCCGAAATGAGCCAATCGCAGCAGAAGTTATAGTTGAACCGGCGCTGAACCCCGGGAATTACCAGATTACATGGTTATCGCCAAAATGATATTTGCGATCTGACAGGGTAATGGCATTTTTATGGCAGAAGGTACGGCAGATTCCACAGCCGTAGCAATTATTCATGTTAATACTGCACTTTTTCTCCACACGGTTATATTCCACTGCTTCAAAAAGACAGCTTTTTTCACACCTTCTGCATCCACTGCAGCTTTCAGTTTCAATCTCCGCCACATACTCCGCTCTCCACATGGCCCTGCCGATTTTCATCCTTACCTGCACATTGTAGGCCATACAATCCCGGTCGCAGCTGCACATCCCTCCGATAAAGGGAGTTTCAAAGGTCCAGATACTGTGCATCATTCCCTCTCCCTCCAACTGGCGGACCAGGTTTACCGCCTCTTCCGTAGACAAAAGTTGATAATTACTGAAGTCCGGGACATCCTTTACAATCTCCGTCATGTCCATCCCCACCCCCAGGCAGTAACCCAACTCTCTCCGGGATATTACCCTGCGGCAGACACAGGGAAACTGCACGATGGTTCCTACATTTTCTAATATATTTTCCGCATCTTCCAGCGGAATCACCTGTCCAAAATGATGTTTTTTCAGGCTGGAGGTAACCCGGGGATAAACCAGCGAGTCATAAATGGCAGGGATTCGCTGTTTAAACCAGTACGCAGCAAAAGGCCAGAAGGACAGCCTCCGGCGAAAACCCCGGAGATATTTTTTTAGTTTCTCCTCAGAACTGACCTGGGAAAACACTTCCCGGGTATAATTTTCCATGTTCTCGTACCACTTTTTGCCGTCCCCGTGTTGGGTGCAAAATTCACACATGATGAATATTCCCCTCCATATAATTGGTGCCATGAGCCAGGACCCGGTCCCTTGCAATTACTTCTTTGTTTCTATCCTTCCTTCAGCTCATCAAACATTCCCTCAAAAAATTCTGTGGCTTTTTCCGAGCGGT
>SKNC01000091.1 GCA_007120745.1 Bacillota bacterium | reverse complement strand
TGTATCCCCTTGAGAATAACATCCTTTAAAAACAGGGCAAGATACAACGTAGCCGGTCTCATCCTGTTCAATAATTACGGGATAGCTTCTCACACCAATCACCTCCAAATTTAATTATACCCCTTTCCTAACTATTTTTACAATGTCACATTTTCGATCTAAATGTGACCAGTAATCGGATCAATTATAGCTATTTTTTTATTTAATTTTATCTAGTTTCTTTATAATCTCCCCATTTTGAAATGTAATATTATTAAATTTGGTATCTATAGACCTCCACATAATAATTATTAGGTTTTCAAGGCAGACTAACTTATTCCACAGTAACGCTTTTGGCCAAATTTCTGGGCTTATCGACGTCACAGCCCCTCATTAGAGCGGCGTAGTAAGCCAAAAGCTGAAGGGGTACAACGGTCAAAAGGGGCATCAGGATATTTTCATTTTCAGGGACGTAAAACACTTCGTCCACTTCACTTTCTATGGATTGATTGCTTTTAACGGTTACCGCAATTACATACGCATCCCGGGCCTTGACTTCTTTAATGTTGCTCAGGGTCTTTTCATATATATCTTTTTGAGTTATTACTGCCATTACCGGTGTATCCTCGGTAACCAGGGCCAGGGTGCCGTGCTTTAGTTCCCCCGCTGCATAGGCTTCCGCATGGATATAGGATATTTCCTTCAACTTCAGTGAACCCTCCTGGGCTACGGCGTAGTCCAGGCCCCTTCCTATGAAGAAAAGATCTTCCTTTTGATGGACAGTTTCAGCGATGTTTTCAACCTTTGGTGCCTGCTCCAGGATGGCCTGAACCTGACTGGGAATGCGTCTCAAACCATCTATGATTTTTGTAACCTGATCCCGGGAGAGGGTTTCTTTTAACTGAGCTATGTGCAATCCCCAAAGATACATGGCTACCAACTGGGTTATATAAGCTTTTGTGGAAGCCACGGCAATCTCTGGGCCTGCCCAGGTATAAATAACAGAGTCTGCCTCCCGGGATACGGAACTTCCCACTACATTGGTCACCGCCAGCACTTTGGCCCCCATTCCTTTAGAAAGTTTCATGGCTGCCAGGGTATCTGCCGTTTCTCCAGACTGGCTGATTACCATCACTAAATTTTTTTCCGGGTCAATGATAGGGTCCCGGTACCGGTATTCGGAAGCCAGCTCCACCTCGACGGGTATGCGGGTCATCTTTTCTATCACATGTTTTCCGATGAGCCCTGCATGATACGCGGTGCCGCAGGCTACAATGAATATTTTATTGAGGTTTTTCAGGTACTGGTTCTCCAGGCTGAGTTCCTTAAGTTCTACTTTGTAATCGAGAACGTTCAGACGATCCTTCAAAGTATCTTTGATGGCTGGAGGCTGTTCATAGATTTCCTTGAGCATAAAGTGCTCAAAACCTCCCTTTTCCGCCGCCTGCTGATCCCAGTTCACTTTGAATACCTGTTTATTTACTTTACTTCCGCTTCCATTGTAAATTGAAACATCATCAATTTGAACCACGGCAATTTCTCCGTCATCCATAATATAGGTTTCCCGGGTATGATTGAGAATTGCCGGAATATCCGAGGCGATAAACTGCTCTCCGTTCCCCAGTCCGATGACCAGGGGACTTTCCTTCCTTACGCATACAATTTTATCTTTTTCCCGGTCGGACATTACTGCCATGGCATACGAACCTTCCACTTTAGAAACCGCTTTCCGTACAGCCTCCAGCAGGTCACCCTGGTAATAGTTTTCTACCAGATGGGCTAACACCTCTGTATCTGTTTCGGAGCAAAAAACGTGCCCCCGGGCAGTGAGCCAACCCTTTAACTCCAGGTAGTTTTCCACGATTCCATTGTGCACCACCACAAAATCACTATCGCAGGCTTTGTGGGGATGAGAATTAACGTCCGAGGGGCGTCCGTGGGTAGCCCAACGGGTATGCCCGATTCCCATGCTGCCCTCAGGTGAAACCCCATCTAGTTTTTGTTCCAGGTCATAAAGCCTCCCCACTGTTTTTATTATGTCTATATACCCCCCGTTCAGGAGGGCAACTCCTGCAGAATCATATCCGCGGTATTCCAATTTTTTTAAACCTTCGATCAATATAGGACAGGCCTGTTGAGTTCCAATGTATCCAACGATTCCACACATCTTTTGATTACCCCCATTTATATTTATAGAAATTTGAAGCTTATAGTTATAAATGACTGCAAAAAGAAAATCCGCAAATCAGGTCGCCCGGTTTACATAGATGTAAAACGGGTTCAACCCTTTTCCGGATTATCCACCCAATTCCCTTTGTCCTGGGGATCACTCCCCAGTTTTAAAGAATTTTTAACGGTCGTGGCAGACCGGGAGGCACCCGCCGAAAAACTCGATAAACCTCCTCCTCGTCAACATGCTTCAGACATGTTCTGGCGCTTTAATAATATAAATTGATTTAATCCGGATTTTTCATAAAAAGATATTATGAATAGTCCTGCTAAATAAAACACCACATACTATAAATCCTTACCGCTGGTTCTTTACAGTTCACCCCTTTCTTCTGAAGTTCTTTACAACAAAGCACCCATGATTAAGACAGTTCTTCTTTAATCACGTTTACTATCTCTTCTGCCATTATATGCAGTACCTCTTCATTTTGACCCTCCAGCATTACTCTGACCAGGGGTTCTGTTCCCGAGGGCCGCACCAATACCCTGCCGGCGCTTCCCAACTTTTTTTCAGCCGCCAAAACAGCCTCATTAATACGCGGGTTATCGGGAAAATAACCTATTTTTTTGACCCTGGCATTTTTTAAGACCTGGGGAAGCTTCATCATCATTCCCTTCAGCTGAGACAGGGGTTTATTTTGCTCAACCAGGACCCGGGTCAGCTGCAGGGCAGACAGGATGCCGTCTCCGGTGGTATTATAATCTAAGAAAATAACATGTCCGGACTGCTCTCCTCCAAAGTTATATTCCCCTGAAAGCATGGTTTCCAAAACATACCGGTCCCCCACTTTCGTCTTAATCAGTTCAAAGCCTTGTTCCCGGGCTGCCAGGTCCAGTCCCAGGTTGCTCATGACCGTGGTAACAATAGTATTCTTTTTCAGCTGGCCTTTTTCCTTTAAATGCTTTCCACAGATGGCCAAAATAAAATCACCATCAACCACATTTCCCTGATCATCCACAGCTATCAAACGGTCGCCGTCTCCATCAAAGGAGAACCCTGCATCGGCTCCGCTGCTCTTCACTGCCTCTGCCACCACCTCAGGATGAGTGGAACCGCAGTTTGCGTTGATGTCTTTTCCATCTGCGCAGTCGTTTAGCACCACCACTTCTGCCCCCAGCTCCTTGAAAAGCAGGGGAGCTGTACTATAAACTGCACCGTTGGCACAGTCCAGAACTATTTTATAGCCTGTCAAATCAACCGGACTCACCTGTTTCAAGTAATCCACATATCGACGTTCAGAATCCTGCAGCGGGTAGACCCGTCCCACCTCTGTACCCACAGGACGGGGAAGGTCATCCACTTCGGAGTAATAAAGCTCTTCTATTTTTTTTTCCTGGTCATCGCTGAGTTTAAAGCCTTCTGCATTAAAAAATTTTATCCCGTTGTCCTCCAACGGATTATGAGAGGCAGAAATCATCACGCCCCCCCGGGCTCCCAAGTTTTTAATGAGGTAAGCGACGCCGGGTGTTGACATAATGCCCACCGTATAAACATTAACCCCCAGAGAGGTTATGCCCGATATAATGGAACCTTCCAGCATGTCTCCGGAAATTCTGGTATCTTTTCCTACCACCATGAAAGGCTGCTCTTCTCCCCGGGTTATAAGATAGGTTCCGGCCCTGGTTATTTTATAAACCAGTTCGGCGGTAAGGTCTCTATTGGCTACGCCCCTGATTCCATCTGTTCCAAAAAGCTGACCCATTGAATATTTCCTCCTAAACTTCCACTATTATACCATATATTATTCCTCAACCGTGCCAATTACTACATTTACTACAATTTTACTATCATTTTTTATGCTTGTCCCCTCTGGAAGCTCCAGTTCCACTTCGTAGGTAAAGCTCTCCTCCCGGCCCGTAAGATCAATGGGTAGAGTTTCTACGGCTTCTATAGAATCCAATATTTCCCCTAAGCCAGAAAGTGTCACTCTATTGGGCTCTTTGGAAACTTCCTTAATCTCAAAGTTTTCAGGCAGTTCTCCTTCCCAAACAACTTCTATGGGGAACTCAGCCTCCGGTAAGAGGATATCCACGTTCACTTCAACTTCCTCAGGCTCGATCTCTGCTTCATCTATCTCTCTACCCTGGGCATCCAGGGCTGTGACGGGAAGGCTCTGTCTGACTGGTTCAACAGCGCCCTCCACATCAATCATAACTACCACTTCATTAATCTGGGACAGTACATTTCGGGTACCCTTGACCATCACGTATTGAGGTTCTACAGTAACCTCCCCGGTGATAAATCCTTCACCGGGTTCACCCATCAGGACGGGAATCACATCCAGCTGGCTGGTAACTATTTCTTCAATTACCACAGTGATGGATGAAGGGGAGATATTTTGTATTTTCACATCGGGAGGAATACTGGTTCTGACCCGCACCGTGTGTTCCCCCTCCCCTAAACCACTGAGGTCTACATAAATATCCAGGTTGTCCGGTGTAATGTTGGCCAGGTCTTCTGATGTTCCCCGTAAAACAATATCCACTTCTCTCTCCATTTCCGTAATTGCATGAAAGTCGGCCAGATTGTACACGGCAATAGGAAGCCTATCAAAGGTCCTGCTGCTTTCCATTGGGCCAGGATCCCTCGTATCTCCGGTAATATAAAACCATAAGATAAAGGCTAAAAAGATGGAAATTATTTTTGCCGCAGTATTGTTTTGTAACAGGCGGTCAATCATTTACGAGGACCTCCACTGCCAGAAATAATTGCCGTTAGAAGTGGGTTTAAACAAGTTTAACAACATTTTTTCCAGGGTTTTGTTATCCAGGTAGCGGGTTAGTTTTCCGTTGTTGGCCAGGGATACGGTCCCGGTCTCTTCAGAAACAATAATGGAAACAGCATCAGATTGTTCTGAGATACCCAGAGCCGCCCGATGACGGGTGCCCAGTTCTTTGCTGAGATGAGGATTCTCCGTCAGGGGAAGATAGCAGCCGGCAGCCATGACCCGGTTTCCCCGGATGATTACCGCTCCGTCATGCAGCGGTGTCCGGGGCATAAAAATGTTAATCAAGAGTTCTGCTGATACCAGGCTGTCAATACGAATCCCTGTTTCAATAAATTCATTAATACCTGTCTGCCTTTCAAAGACGATGAGGGCCCCGATTCTGTTTTTTACCAGAACCTGA
The DNA here is from genome assembly GCA_007120745.1 of Bacillota bacterium. Classification (GTDB taxonomy): domain Bacteria; phylum Bacillota; class Dethiobacteria; order SKNC01; family SKNC01; genus Contubernalis. The sequence goes on along the minus strand of SKNC01000091.1, from coordinate 54,626 downwards.
ATTCCCTTAATAATTTCCTCAATGCTTTGTTCTATATCTCTTTCTGCACACTGATAAGAAGTCCGTACAAAAATTTTGCCCCTGCCCAGCTGTTCCAACCCTCTCCTGAGTTCCGGTTGAAAAACAATGGGTATGGCAATTATCCCGATGGTCATTACCTGCCGCAGCACCCAGTCAATGGCAGTTAAACCCAACTGTCGAACGGCCACCGTGGCAATGAGCAGAAGAATTAAACCCTTCAAAAGCTGAACTGCCCGGGTACCCCTGATCATAATAATTAATTTATAAAGAATGAAAGCAATAATGGCAATATCCAGAACATCCCGCCATCCGAATTGCATCACAAGATTCTGGACCTGTTCCCACATGATGTTTTGACCCCCGTTTATACTATCTCTTTCTTATCTTGTCTTTCTTATCTTTAAATAGTTCTACTAAGATTTTCAAAAAACCTTCCCCAAATTCTTAAACTTTCTGTTAAATATTAAGAAAAATTAATTTTTTTGGTATTACTACCCTCTAAAGTATTCTCGGGAAAGCTTCACCACCAAACCACTTAAACCTACCAGGCCTATCAAGTTGGGAACAGCCATCAAGCCATTCAAGGTATCCGCCAGACTCCATATACCTCTCAAGCCCCCCACGGCACCTACCAGAATAAAGGGGATCCAAACCTGTCGATATCTCAGGGATGCCCTGGTACCAAAGAGAAATTCAAAACACTTTTCCCCGTAGAAAGACCAGGCCAGAAGGGTGGTAAAGGCAAAAAATATCAGTCCCACTGCAACAATCAATCCCCCCGGCCCGGGAAGTCCCCGGTTAAAGGCCTCCGTGGTTAAGGCAGCCCCCTCCAGGCCTGATTCCAATGCTCCGGTCACCAAAATTACCAGGGCAGTCAGGGTACAGATTACCAGGGTATCGATGAATACTTCAATGATTCCCCAGGTTCCCTGGGCCACGGGGTGGTCGGTCCTGGCGGAGGCATGGGCAATGGAGGCGCTGCCCAGTCCAGCTTCATTGGTAAAAATACCCCGGGCCACTCCAAACCGTACTGCCTCCCGAACTCCTGCCCCTACAAAGCCTCCTGCTGCTGCTTCCCCGGTAAAAGCCAGGCTGAAAATACTGGACAGGGCGCCTGGAATCAGGTTGAAATTTAATATGAGTATTGTTACTGCTCCCAGTACATAGAGGGCAGCCATAACCGGCACCAGCTTTTCTGTTATGGAGGCTATCCTTTTGATGCCCCCCAAAATTACCGCTCCGGCTACCACTGCCAGCACCAAACCGGTCAGGAAAGTGGGAAGACCAAAAGCTTTGTTTACCGCATCGGCCACCGAGTTGGCCTGAACCATGTTCCCAATTCCAAAGGCCGCCAGGGAGCCAAAAAATGCAAAGAGGACCGCCAGTACCCTGTTGTTTAAACCATTTTGCAGGAAATACATGGGCCCTCCCACAGTTCCGCTCCCGGGCTTCTTTTCCCGGTAATGAACCGCAAGGACGATTTCACTGTACTTGGTTACCATCCCAAAAAAAGCAGAAAACCACATCCAAAACATGGCTCCTGCTCCTCCCAGGGAAATGGCTGTGGCCACGCCGGCAATATTTCCGGTTCCCACAGTAGCCGCCAGGGCTGTAGTCAGCGCCTGGAAGGGAGAAATATCCCCCTCTCCCTTTTTCCGGTGGATAAATCCCGAGACCACGGTTTTGATAATGATTCCTATTTTAGTAACCTGAATAAAACGGGTCCGGTAGGTTAGATATATCCCGGTACCCAGGATTAACACAATCAAGGGGATTCCCCAGACCAATTCATTAACTGCCTGATTTATTAAAGTCAAGAACTGAAATAAAGGTACGGCCGGATTATTCATTTATTTGCAATCTCCTTTTGAGTTAATTTATCCAATCCCCCGAAGGCAAATTTGCTCCTCTCCGACCTTATTTTATTCTGTTCTTCTTTCATTTATGATTAGGAATTGACTTTTAACTGCGGCCCTGCTTTGTAAGAAAAAGTAAGACAATCTTCCTGTGGAAGAATTCTCTTCTCATTGGCTGCAAAAAGAGGGTTATTCTATTATCTTACCCTTAATTGCAATTTTCTCACCACAGCGACGGCAGCCGAATTTATCATCTATCCCTTCATTGCTTATGGCAAAACCGGTTCTTTTGATTAATAAGTCATTACACTCTGGACAATAGGTGCTGGCATAATCACTGCCAAAAAGATTCCCGGTATACACGTACCGGAGTTTTTGCAGGGCAATTTCCCGGGCTTTCTCCAGGATTTTTTCCGGTGTAGCCTCTTTCGTCATCCTGTAACTTGGGAAGTAACGAGAAAGGTGCAGGGGAATTTCCCGGTTAATTCCGGCAATCCAGTCTACCAGCCCTTCAATCTCCTGGGGAGAATCATTCAAATCCGGGATAATTAAAGTGGTAAGTTCCACATGGCATTGGGAAGCCGCCATCTCAACGGTACGCATCACCGGCTTCAAGCTGCCGTCGCAGTACTTTTGGTAAAACTTCCGGGTAAAGCTTTTCACGTCGATGTTCATGGCATCAATATACGGCAGAATCTTTTCCAGGGGTTCAGCATTGATAAAACCGTTGGTGACCAGCACATTTTTGAACCCTTTTGCATGAAGCAGGCGGGAGGTGTCGTAAACAAATTCGTACCACACCGTAGGCTCGTTATAGGTATAGGCAGCTCCCAAGCGGTGTTCCTCCGGGACTCTCTTCTCCATGATTTCCAGAACATTTTCGGGAGTTATGGATGTGGTATTTACCGACTCAAACTGTTGGGCAATGTTCCAGTTTTGGCAGAACTCGCAGGAAAAGTTACAGCCCACAGAGCCCAGGGAAAATATGTGGCTTCCAGGGTAAAAATGATAAAGGGGCTTTTTTTCTATGGGGTCCAGGCAGTACGATGCACATTCACCGTAATTAAGGCTGATTAGTTCTTTCCCCTGGCGGCCCCTGACCCTGCATTTACCGATCTCTCCCCCCTTGATTCGGCAGTAGTGGGGGCATAACCGGCAGAGCACCAGGTCTTTTACCGAATCTAAGGCATAGAACATGGCTTCCTTTGCTAATTTTCCCCTGAACATTGAAGCTTCCTCCTTCGTTCAATGTATTACCGCGATTTAATAGTATCTTTTCACTTCAAACCGGTATAAATCCGCTTTTTCTCCCGGGTTTAACCCTGCTTTTTCCCGGGCAATATTTACCTGTTTTTCAACGGTATCTACCCCTTCCAGCTTAGGTAGAAGAAGACCGGTCTTCAAACCGCTTTTTACAATCACTCCGAATTTTTGAGGATCCAGGTTCTGCAGTCCCTCCACCGGTTCCGGCGGCATCAATAAATCTACAGAATAATTTAGATAAGGCAGTTCTTCGGAAGTAACAGGGGGAAACCGGAGATCTGAGAGTCCAGCGCTTAAGGCATTCTGGGTTATTTCTTCAGCAATATTATCCCGGGTTGGTTCAATGGTGCCAATACAACCCCTGAGCTGTCCTTTAGATTTAATAGAAACAAAAACCCCGGCTTTATCTCTTAACTCCTCCGGTAGGGGGTCAGGGAGTTCAGGCTTTTTCCCCTCTCTTATATAGGTTTCAAGAGCTTCCCGGGCCAGTTTAACATAGATGCTTTCCTTCTCCTGTTGGGCTTTTATTTTTTGCTGTTCTTCCCTGCGGTACCGCTCTCCCGCCTCATCTTCTTCATTAAATTTTCCCGGCCTTAAAAGAGCCACCAGGTAACCCACCCCGAAAGGCCCTTCGTAAGATAAAACCTGGGATTCTACCCTGTATCCATCCAGCGAGCCCAGTGCCATGATGATTGGCCTTAATCCACATTCAGCGGCACTGCTGACCAGACTTTCATCCAGATTCATAATTTTCTCCACATTGTATTCCTGGAGGAGTGTCTTCATTTTAGAGTCAAACTCCTTTCCCGCCGGGTTATACTGCGCGGGGGCGCCAGGAATTAAACAGTGAGACAGGTCACCACTGGCCAGCACCACGATTTTACGACCTTCCTTCTGCGCCGCCCTTTGAATAGACTTGCCAAAAGAATAAATCTCCGGGCAGCTTAAAAACCCTATGGTAACGTGAACATAAGATGCCTCCACCTGTGCTTTTTGAAGAAAATACATGGGAACCAGGGACCCGTGGTCCAGATTCAGGCTGATATCATAATTTATCGCCTGTTCCTGGTCCAACTCTACTCCTAAAATGCCCTCCGTTTCTGCCTCCCTGATAATGGTATCCACCAGGTCCGGGTCATTGGACACCTGGATTTTCACCTGGGGCGCGCCAAACTGTTCCAAAGAACCTGATAACTGGTCCTGTCCATTTACTGCGATGGCATTTCTAAATACGGTCCCGTGGGGTGTGATAATTACCACAGTTTCCGGGCCGCACTCCTTAACTTCCTCTGCCAGCGTTGTAAGAGCTTCTATGGTGTTTTTAACCTTTTCAGTCTCTCGTCCCCCTACCTCGGGAATAATAATGGGGGGATGTGGAGTTATACCTGCCAGTAAAATACTGTTCATGGAATTCCCTCCTTTTACTTCTCCAGCTTACCAAAGAAATCAAAGCTTCTAACTCTCCCTGGTATTCTTAAACCCATTATATATACAAAATTTGGTGCATGCAAGTTTACGTGTGATTGTTTGTGTACCTGTCACAGATTGAGCGTTAAATTTTTTTAATAAAAAAAAAGCGGATTTACTCCGCCGGTGAAAATTTTTTAAAATTAACCTCGCCTTTTCCCTCCACGCTGATTCAAAAGGTTTTTAATTAGATTCGAAATATCTTACTACCCCACCATAAATGCTCCAGGCCACTTTACGCTGGTATTCAGGAGTCACAAGAAGCCTGGCTTCAGCAGGATTGGATAGAAAGCCTACTTCAACAACTGCCCCCGGCATAGAGGATTCCCGCAGAAGAACATAATCTCCTGGATTAATCTTCCGGTCCGTATTTTGAAGAACCCGAATTAACTCTGCCTGTATATATTCTGCCAATAACTTTCCTTCTTCATCGCCATGCTGGTAGAAAGTCTGTGCACCGGACCAGTAACTGGAGGAAATCGCATTGCTGTGAATACTCAGGATGAGATGGGCACCACATTCTTCTATAACCTTCAACCTGTTCTTCATTTCCAGTTTCTTTTTAGGCCCGGCCGTCGGCTGCAGCAGGTCCATATCTTTTTCCCGGGTCATTACCACCCGGGCACCCCCCTGCTGCAGGTAATCTCTCAAGGCCAGGGAAACAGCCAGGTTTACTTCCTTTTCCAGGACCTCGCCGATTTTTATACCAGGGTCATATCCTCCATGTCCCGGATCAACTGCAATTACTTTTCCCTGCAGGGGCATTGAAAAAATTACCGGTTTGGAACTTAATTTAGTAAACTGCCAGTAAAACAAACTTCCTGCTGCAATAAAAAGTAAAAGCATAGTGAAAATACGGGCTTTTGTTTTAGGAGTAAAATACAGCGCTAATTTTACCATAATGTAAATTTTTCCCTGCCTATCAATTTAATTCTCATTTATAATCTATTTATAGAATTCATAAAAAATGCTTATGTATAAAAATTAGATTTTGTCCTTTGAAATAATGCACGTTGTTCCTCAAAGTAATATTTCATCAAGATTCGAGGCAATGAAAATTTCACAAGGTAACCACAGCCTTACGTGGTGTTTGTGGTAAACGTATGATTCAAGTGATATAATATTATAAAATTTATTAACGCAGGAGAAACCACATATGTCTCAGGAAAAAAACTCTCTGACTGCTGAAAGCCAGGGGGAAAACCCCCAAAAAATACTGCTTCAAATCTTTATCATCTTTTTGAAAATCGGGGCCTTTACTTTCGGTGGCGGCCTGGCCATGCTTCCTTTGGTGAAACAGGAGATTGTAGATCATAGAAAATGGGTGTCGCCCCAGGAATTTGTGGACATCGTGGCCGTTGCCATGTCTGCTCCGGGGGCTATCATAATCAACAGTGCGGTGTATGTTGGATATAAAATAAAGGGCACGGCCGGCTCCCTGGCTGCTGTCCTGGGAGCTGCGCTGCCCTCCTTTTCGGTGATTCTAGTGATTGCGGTGTTTTTTCTGCAGTTTCAGAATCTTCCCGGGGTAGAAGCTGTATTCAGCGGAATTCGTCCGGCAGTAGGTGCTTTTATTGCTGCTGCCGTATTTAAAGTGGGCAGGACTTCCCTGACCCAAATAAAAAGCCTGGCCTTTATTGTCCTGTTTCTTCTCTTTGCCCTATTTCTTGAATTTCACCCCATACTAATTATTGTAATGGGTGGATTTACGGGACTGGTGTTTTATCGAAATGATGATTAATAATACGTTTACGGGGGTTTACCTGTGCTGGAACTTCAAATTTTTCTCAGTTTCTTAAAAATTGGTTTTTTCAGTTTCGGAGGAGGTTACGTAATGCTTCCTCTCATTGAAAATGAAGTAATTCGCGCAAATACCTGGCTGAGCTACCCGGAGTTTATTGACATCATAGCCATCGCCGAAATGACCCCGGGACCTATTGCCATTAACCTGGCCACTTTTGTGGGATTTCGCATTGCCGGAATCCCCGGAGCACTGGCTTCAACTCTGGGAGTAGTTCTGCCGTCATTAATAATTATTTTGATTACAGCTAAATTTTTACAAAAATTTTATAAACTCCCCCTGGTCCAGGCTGTTTTTAAGGGGCTGAGGCCGGCAGTCATCGCCCTGATCAGCCTGGCGGCCATTACCATTCTTCGTTCTACCGTCACTTTAGGTGACCTGAGAAGTATTCTCATTGCCCTGGCCAGTTTCATACTGCTTAGTTTTACCCGTACCAACCCCATCCTGGTCATAATCGCCGCCGGAGCCGCCGGTTTAATAATGTACTCTTAATAAGAAATTCTCATAGTCACTACTTTAATCATTGCTGAGTCAAGGAACCGTCCTCTGACATACTCAATAAAAAAATACCAGCGTGACTGGTATTTTTGTGGGTATTAACGCTTGGAGAACTGGGGAGCTCTCCGGGCTTTTTTCAGACCGTATTTTTTTCGTTCCTTCATCCTGGGATCCCGGGTTAAAAATCCTGCTCTTTTCAGCATGGAGCGCATCTCATTATCTGCCTCTAAGAGGGCCCTGGCAATCCCGTGCCTTACTGCTCCTGCCTGGCCGGTATTTCCGCCCCCCTCAACTGTGGCTATCACATCAAACTTATCTAAAGTCTTGGTTACGGTCAGGGGCTGTTTTACAATTACTTTGAGGGTTTCTAAACTAAAATATTGGTCCAATGGTAACCCATTTATAATAATCTGGCCGTCTCCGGGAACCAGTCGAACCCTGGCCACAGAACTTTTTCTTCTTCCGGTTCCGTAGTACTGTACCTGTGCCATTCTTCTCCTCCTTTCATCGAAAAATCTTTAAAATTTTTAGTAATTCCAAATTTCCGGTTTTTGGGCTTCCTGTGTATGTTTATCATCCCGGTATACTCTTAGTTTCTTTAACATGGACCGTCCCAACCGGTTGTGGGGAAGCATCCCTTTAACAGCCTGATACATGGCCAGTTCCGGTTTTTGTTTCATCAAAACATCATAACCAGTTGCTTTTAAAGCACCAGGATATCCGGAATGACGGTAGTATTTTTTCTGCTGCAGTTTATTTCCTGTTAGAACTGCTTTTTCAGCATTTATCACAATCACGTGATCCCCTGTATCCACATGGGGTGTAAATATGGGCTTGTGCTTGCCCCTTAAAAGGCGTGCAGCCTCGGTAGCAACCCTTCCCAGGGGCTTGCCGGCAGCATCAATGATGTACCATTTTCTCTCCACTTCGTGAGCTTTTGCCATTTGAGTAGTTCGCATATATTATCCCTCCTTTAACACCGCTTATCAGCCGGGGTAATCATTTCCTGAATATAATCCACACAAAGGTATTTTAATATACTTTAACCTTTACTGTCAAGTAAAAGCCTTTGATATGCTGCATATTTATCCCCTCTGTCTTCAAGAGATAAGCAAGACCAAGACAAGGGGACGGTTCTCTTGTCTTATCTTTACTTATAAAATACTTTTTCCAGACACAATCCCCTGGCCGGTACTGTGGGGCCTGCTGTGTTCCGGTTTCCGGAGTCAATAATCCGGGAAATAGCTTCTGATTGAATTCTGCCCTGGCCCACTTCCAAAAGCGTTCCTACGATGATTCTCACCATATTATAGAGAAATCCATCAGCTTCAATGATAAAACGCAGGAGCTCCCCCTCTTTTCCCCATTGGGCTTTTTTAACCTCTCTGTTCCGGTCCTTAACAAGGCTTTTGGAGGAACAAAAAGCAGAAAACTCATGCCTCCCTAAAAAATAGCGGGAGGCCTGCTCCATAGCCTTAACATCCAGGGACACCGGGAGATGATAAGAATAAAGACGGGTAAATACCGAATGAAACTCTCCCTGGTCAATGGTATAAGAATAGATTTTACTCCTGGCATCAAAACGGGCATGGAACTCAGGTAAAACATAATCTGCCATAAGAACTCTAATGTCATCCGGAAGTATGGAGTTCAACGCATACGGAATTCGTTCTACGGGAATCTCGAAGGGAGCATAATAATTTACCACCTGTCCGCGAGCATGAACTCCCGCATCGGTTCTTCCGGAACCGGTTATGGAAATGTCCTCTCCATAAACTCTTTTTAATGTTCTCTCTAAAACCTCCTGTATGCTGACAGCATTTTTCTGCCTTTGGAATCCATGGTAACAGGTGCCGTCATAGGCAAGGGTTAATTTAACATTAAGCATATCCCTTCCACCCCTTAAACTATGATAACAATTTAAGCCCTTGCACAGACCGGCATAGCTGAGCAGGGAGTGCCTGGTTAGTAACCGTTTACGACAGAATACCGTTCCCTGAGTTGAAAATCTTTCTAATCAAAAGAACCCTTTGGTAACCAAAAGAACCGTCCCTTTGGTTCTCTTTGGTTCTCTTTGGTTCTTTTCCCTTGTCTTCCCTTGTCTTATTCTATTAAAGTCCGGTGGCCAGGACCAATACGAAAACTAAAACTACAAAGGTCAGGGCATAGAAATCTTTAGGGGTAAGCTGCAGGGTGTAAAGCCTGGTTCTTCCCTCTCCCCCCCGGTAGCATCTGGCCTCCATGGCAGTAGCCAGTTCGTCGGCCCGGCGGAAGGCGCTGACAAAGAGGGGCACAATTAGTGGCACCATGTTTTTGGCCCGCTCCACCACGCTCCCCCGGTTAAAATCTGCTCCCCGGGCCTGCTGGGCTTTCATGATTTTGCTGCTCTCCATAATTAGTATGGGAACAAAGCGCAGGGAAATGGTCATCATCATGGCCATTTCGTGGGCCGGGACTCCAACTTTTTTTAGAGGGCTCAGCAGGTATTCAATCCCGTCTGTCAAGGCAATGGGGGAAGTGGTCAAAGTCAGCAGGGAAGTGGTAATCACCAGAATCATCAATCTCAAGGTCATAAAAAGACCGGTGAGCACCCCTGCGGATTCTACCGTCAAAGGGCCCAGTGTTAATAAAACCTCTCCCCCTTTGGTGAAAAATGCATGCAGGAAAAGAGTAAAACTGATGATAACTAAAACCGGGCGTAAACTCTTCAAAAACATTTTTACCGGCAGGTGACTTCCCTTAATCATTACGTACGTGATGAATGCGATAAATAAAAAACCATAAAATGTTCTGATAAAAAAAATTAATATGACATAAAAAAATAACAGCACAATTTTCATGCGCGGGTCCAGATCGTGCAGATAAGATTTTGCCGGATAATACTGTCCCATGGTAATGTCTTTTATCACGATCTACCACCCTGCTCTTTTTCAAGCATGTTCAGGATTTCCTGCCTGGCTTCCTCTACACTTAAAATGTTTGACTTTACCTGTTTCCCTTTATGATTCAGCTCCATCATCAAGCGGGTAACCTGGGGGACTCCCAGGCCCATGGAGGTTAGTTTTTCCGCCTCCATAAAGATCTCTTCCGGACTGCCCTCCAGTGCGATCTGCCCACCTTCCATCACTGCCAGGCGGTTAGCCAGCAGGGCTACTTCTTCCATGTTATGGGACACGAAAATGATGGTAATCCCCGCCTGCCGGTGGAACTGTTTTACCTGATCCAACAGCATTTTCCTCCCCCTGGGATCAAGGCCGGAGGAGGGTTCATCCATCACCAGGACTTCCGGTTCCATGGACAGCACACCGGCCATGGCAACTCTCCTCATTTCTCCCCGGCTCAAATTGAAAGGAGAGCGCTCCTTAAAGTGAGCGTAATCCAGGGTAACCATCTCCAGGGCTTTTTTTACCCTTTCTTCTATAGTTTCCTCTGGAATACCCAGTTTTCGGGGGCCGAAAGCCACATCCTCGAAAACCGTCTCACCAAACAGCTGCTCCTCCGGATATTGGAATACCAGCCCAATCTTCTGTCTTATCTCCCCCCAGTTCGGTTTCTGTTCCCCATACAAATCCCTGCCCTGAAATAATATGGTTCCTTCGCTTGGCTTCAGCAGTCCGTTCAGGTGCTGCACCAGGGTTGTTTTTCCGGAACCGGTGCGGCCGATAAGGCCCAGGAAATCACCTTTATGAACTTCCAGGTTTACCTTATTTAATGCCGGGTGCTCATAAGGGCTTCCCGGCATGTACACGTGGGTTAAGTTTTTTACCTGGAGGAGCATAAGAAGTTCACCAGTTCCTCTGTTTCTAAAATGTCTTCGGGAAGATCTTGAAACCCTTCTTCCCTTTTTAGCAGCCGCGCCAGTTCTGTTACCTGTGGGACATCCAGCCCCAGTGACCTCAGTTTATCCACCTGTGGGAATATTTTTCTGGGCGGCCCCTCCATCACAATTTTTCCCTGCTCCATCACCACAATACGGTCCGCAGCCACTGCTTCTTCCATGAAGTGAGTAATATAAACTACGGTAATTTTTTCTTCCCGGTTTAAATCTCTTACCGTCTGCAGCACTTCCCGGCGTCCTTCCGGGTCCAGAAGGGCCGTAGGTTCATCTAGAATTAAACAGCGGGGACGCATGGACAATACTCCGGCGATGGCTACCTTCTGTTTCTGCCCCCCGGATAAAAAATGGGGAGGCCTCTTGGACAGTTCTCCAATCCCCACCCTTTTCAGGGATTCATCCACCCGTTTGCGGATTTCCCTGGAGGGAAGGCCTAAATTTTCAGGGCCAAAGGCCACGTCTTCTTCTACCGTGGTGGCCACAATCTGGTTGTCCGGATTTTGAAAAACCATCCCGGCATTCTGCCTGATTTTCCACAGGTTGTCGGGATTGCCGGTGGACAAGTCGTCCACCAAAATTCTGCCCGAAGAAGGGTTTAGAAGGGCGTTTAGCAGCCTTGCCAGTGTGGACTTCCCGGAGCCGTTGTGCCCCAGGACTGCCAGAAACTCCCCTTCTGCAATATTTAAGGTAATATCTTCCAGGGCCAAGACCTGGTCTTCCCTGCCCTGGTTATAGATATAACTGACTCCTTGAACCTGGATAATTTCCTGCAAATGAATCACCTGTTTAAAGGGCTGTATTGTTTTACACCAGTTCCAAAATCGCCATGGGGGCAGCATCTCCCCGGCGAGGACCTTTCTTTAATACTCTGGTGTAGCCCCCTTGACGATCTTCATATTTGGGAGCGATATCGTGAAATAATTTATACACCGCATCTTCATCCAGCATATAGCTTAAGGCCTGGCGCTGTGCATGCAGATCTCCCCTTTTACCCAGAGTAATCATTTTATCCGCAATCCTCTTGACAGTCTTCGCCTTGGCCTCTGTGGTTTCTATTCTTTCCGCAAGAATCAGGGATGTTACCAGATTTCGTAACATCGCTCTCCGCTGGCTGCTCCTGCGGCCCAATTTTCTGTAAGCCATTTTATTTCCCTCCCTTCTTTACTCGCTGCCGGCCTTCAAGGACAGGTTCAACTCCGACAGTTTGTTCTGCACCTCTTCCAGGGACTTTTTTCCCAAATTTCGTACTTTCATCATATCATCTTCAGATTTTTGAATCAGTTCCTGTACACTGTTGATGCCTGCCCTTTTCAGGCAGTTGTACGAACGAACGGATAAATCCAGTTCTTCGATGGTCATTTCCAGAATTTTGCCTTTTTCATCCTCCTCTTTTTCCACCATGATTTCCACATCGTTAATTTCCTTGGTGAGGTTTATGAAAAGGCTGAGGTGCTCATTTAATATTTTCGCACCCAGGCTGATGGCTTCATCAGGCCGAATGCTCCCGTCGGTCCATACTTCTACGGTAAGCTTGTCATAGTCGGTAATCTGTCCTACCCGGGTGTCCTCCACCTGGTAATTTACTTTGGTAATAGGAGTAAAAATCGAGTCTACGGGAATGATACCAATAGGCTGATTGGGTTTTTTATTTCGTTCTGCCGGCACATACCCTCTTCCATTTTCCGCGATGATTTCCATGTAAAGCCTGGAACCTTCTTCCAGTGTAGCAATCACCAGGTCAGGATTTAATATCTCTACCGAAGGTGGAATCTTCATCTGTCCAGCGGTAACTACCCCCTCCTGGTCTGCTTCAATAACCAGGGTTTGGGGTTCAGGGTCGTTGATTTTCATGGACATTTTTTTCAGGTTAAGGATAATTTCCGTAGTATCCTCCAAAACGCCCGGGATTACAGAAAATTCATGGAGCACGTCATCAATTTTGATTGAGGTTATAGCGGACCCGGGAAGGGAAGACAAAAGGATTCTTCGTAACGAATTCCCCAGGGTGATACCGTATCCCCTCTCTAACGGATCTATTACAAATTTACCGTATGAATTACTCTCGTCCGAATAGACACACTCAATTTTTGGTTTTTCAATTTCTATCATTCAATCAAACCTCCTCTTATAAGTCATGAAAACCTTCTGAGGGGTAAATTTTTAACGGGAGTAAAGTTCGATAATTAAATGCTCACTGATGGGAATATCAATTTCTTCCCGGGAAGGCAGTCGAACCATCCTGCCTTTCCACTTCTCAGCATCAAACTCCAACCATTCCGGATGAGCCCTTTGTTCAGCCATTTCCCAAAGTTCTTTAAACCTGGTCATACTGCGGCTTTTTTCCCGGACAGTTATTTCATCACCGGAACGCACCAGGTACGAAGGAATGTCAACTTTGTGGTCATTTACCCGGAAATGCCCATGGGTAATCATTTGTCTTGCTTCATTCCTGGAACCGGCTAATCCTAAACGGTACACCACGTTGTCCAGCCTGCTTTCTAAAATCTGAAGTAAGGCTTCTCCGGTAACACCTTTTTTGCGGGCTGCCTGCTTAAAATAATTTCTAAACTGCTTTTCCAATACACCATAGATTCTTCTGGCTTTTTGTTTTTCCCGTAACTGAGTGCCAAATTCTGAAACTTTGCGCCGGGACTGCCCGTGCTGACCGGGACCATAGGTTCTCCGGTCAACTGCACACTTATCGGTGTAGCATCGTTCGCTCTTCAGATAGAGTTTCAGTCCTTCACGGCGGCAAAGCCTGCATACTGACTCTTTATATCTCGCCATTCCTTACAGTAACACCTCCATTGTATTGATTAAAAATTTATACTCTTCTTCTTTTCGGCGGCCGGCAGCCGTTATGAGGGATAGGAGTAACATCTTTGATAAGGTTTACTTCCAACCCTGCTGCCTGCAGCGACCGGATGGCTGCCTCTCGGCCGGCCCCGGGTCCCTTAACAAAAACTTCAACCTCTTTTAATCCATGCTCCATGGCTGCTTTGGCTGCGGCATCAGCAGCCATCTGGGCAGCAAAAGGAGTGGACTTCCTGGAACCCTTAAAGCCCACGGTGCCCGCGCTGGACCAGGCTATGCTGTTTCCTTTTAAATCGGTAATAGATATAATGGTGTTGTTAAAGGTTGACTTGATGTGAGCCACCCCATGTTCGATATTTTTACGCTCACGACGGCGCGGGCGAGCGGTTTTTCTTCTGGCCATTCATTGTCCCCCCTTTTATTTCTTTCTCCGAATTCCCACGGTTCGTTTGGGCCCTTTTCTGGTGCGGGCATTATTTTTTGTGCTCTGTCCTCTCACCGGTAAACCCCGGCGGTGACGAATCCCCCGGTAGCTGCCAATTTCAATGAGTCTTTTAATGTTCATGGTAACATCCCGGCGAAGGTCTCCTTCCACTTTGTGCTGCTTTTCAATAATATCTCTAAGGCGAGCGATTTCGTCCTCCGTAAGGTCCCTGACCCGGGTATTGTTTTTCACTCCGGTTTCATTCAAAATGCTTTGAGAAGTAGTTCTTCCAATTCCAAATATATAGGTAAGGGCAATTTCTACCCTTTTGTCTCTGGGTAAGTCCACTCCGGCTATCCTGGCCATTTTTCCACCTCCCTTTAAAAAAGTCAACAAACAAATAAAGTACCCTTTTTCGCCTTAAATTATACACATTTATACTATTTCCCCTGTCTCTGCTTGTGTTTGGGGTTTTCACAGATTATCATGACTTTCCCTTTTCTTTTGATAATCTTGCACTTCTCGCAGATTGTCTTGACGGATGGTCTGACTTTCATCCCTCATGCCTCCTTATTTATATCGATAAGTGATGCGGCCCCGGGTTAAATCGTATGGCGATAACTCTACTAAAACCCTGTCTCCAGGCAGTATACGGATAAAATGCATCCTTATTTTCCCGGATACATGGGCTAATATTTTGTGCCCACCCTCAATTTCTACCCTGAACATGGCATTAGGTAAAGGTTCCACCACGGTACCCTCAACTTCAATAACATCTTTTTTGGACATCAGGCAGTAAAAACCTCCCTTTCAATGCTGCTTGATTTTCTTTTGCAGCAGCTTATTCAGTGCCTTAACCAGCTCATGGTCATTGGATTGCTGCAGTTCCAACCTGCTCCCCAGTTCTTCATCCACGTATGGCAGTATTTTTAAGTGCTTAATATTTTTACGTTTTGAGCTGTTCAATTTACGGCTGCTTCCATTGGCTACCTCAACTAACTTTTCATCAATAATCCGGGTAACAATATAATAACTTCCCTGGTCTCTTCCGGCATTGGAACACACTAACTGGCCCGTGGTTGGAATCGTCAAGGCCAACCCTCCTTCAAATCCTGATTCACCGCAACATTAAATGGCATCGCATCGGGTAAGGATTTCCGCTCCTTCTTCATGAATGGCAACCGTATGTTCAAAGTGAGCAGAAAAGCTGGCATCCCCGGTCACCACTGTCCAGTTATCCTCCAGGGTCTCCACCTGCCAGGTACCAATATTTATCATGGGCTCTATGGCTAAGACCATCCCTTTTTGCAGTTTAGGGCCTCGGCCCGGCTTCCCAAAGTTAGGAACCTCCGGTTCTTCATGCATGCTGCTCCCGATCCCGTGACCCACGTAACTGCGGACCACATGGTACCCATGAGCTTCAGCATAGGCCTGAACCGCATGGGATATGTCGGATAAGCGGTTCCCTGCCCGGGTAAATTCTATCCCTTTATAGAGGGAGTCCCGGGTAACTTCAATGAGTCTGGCTGCCTGGTCACTGATTTTCCCTACCGGCAGCGTCACCGCTGCGTCTCCGTAATACCCCCGGTAACACACACCCACATCGATGCTGATGATTTCGCCTTCTTTCAGTTTTCTTAAGCTGGGAATCCCGTGGACCACCTGTTCGTTGATGGAGGTGCAGATACTGGCAGGAAAACCATTATATCCTTTAAAGGCCGGTTCACCCCCGTGGGTCCTTATGTTTTTCTCCGCCATAACATCCAGTTCCGCTGTGGTAATCCCCGGCTGAACGGCCTTAGCCAAAATTTCGTGAGTTAAGGCTACAATTCTACCTGCTTCCCTCATCAGCTCAATTTCCTGGTCTGATTTTAAGGTAATCATGCGTAATAAACCCCCGTTACTTGATAAAGCCCTGATAGTGCCTGACCAAAAGATGGCTTTCGATCTGTTTTACTGTTTCCAGGGATACACCCACAATAATGATAAGACCGGTACCGCTGAAGATAAGGTTTAAGTCCGTGGTATTTTGTAAAAGAATGGGTAACGTGCTGACCGCTGCCAGAGACAGTGCCCCTACCAGGATAATCCTGGACATGATTCTTTCCAAAAATTCCGCCGTAGGCCTTCCCGGCCGCAGCCCCGGGATAAAACCCCCGTGTTTTTTAATGTTCTGCGATACTTCCACCGGATTAAACTGTATCGCCGTATAAAAATAGGTGAAGAAAATAATTAAAGTGAAATATAAAACCGTATTTACAGGTGAACCCCAGTCCAGCACAGCAGCGATTCGTACCGTGATGGGATGGTTCACAAACTGTGCCAGAGTAGGCGGAAACATAAGTATGGAAGAAGCAAAAATAACAGGAATCACTCCGGCCTGGTTTACTTTTAGCGGAATATGGGTGGACTGTCCACCGTATATTTTACGTCCCACAACTCTTTTGGAATACTGCACCGGGATCCGGCGCTCCCCCTGCGTAAGCATAATGATAAAGACAACCAGGGCAAGGAAAAATATTCCAATGGCCAGAATTCCCAGGATATTTGCCTCACCTACCCGCACTCTCTCAAACAGCACTGCGGCTCCTTCGGGGAAGCTGGCGATAATACCGGCGAAGATAATTAATGATATACCGTTACCGATTCCTTTTTCCGTAATTTGTTCCCCCAACCACATCAGAAATGCTGTGCCCGCCGTAAGGGCCATGATAATGGTAATATAAGAAAGGACCCCGGGGTTAATAATAGCGCCCCGAATCAGCCCAAAGGTCATGGCTACCGCCTGAATGGAAGCCAGTACGATGGTGGCATAACGGATGTAGCGATTAATAATTTTTCTGCCCTCTTCTCCCTCTTTGGCCAGTTCCTCCAGCCTGGGTATAACTACCTGCAGAAGCTGCATAATAATGGAGGCATTGATGTAAGGGGTAATACTCATAGCAAAGATGGTAAAGTTGCTCAGAGCCCCTCCCCCGATAACATTTAAAAATCCAAAAAGGGTATCACCGCGAAAAAATTCCTGCAGCAGCCCCACATCGATTCCCGGCACCGGTACATGGGACCCCAGTCGAAAAACCACAAACATCACCAGTGTAAAGGTAATTCTGTTGCGAAGCTCCTTTATCTTCCATGCGCTCCGGATGATATCCAGCATTATATCACCTCGGTCCTGCCGCCTGCAGCTTCCACTTTTTCTACTGCCGATTTACTAAAGTAATGCGCCTTTACGGTTAATTTTTTGTTCAGGTCACCGCTGCCTAATATCTTTACCCC
Organism: Bacillota bacterium; assembly: GCA_007120745.1. GTDB lineage: Bacteria > Bacillota > Dethiobacteria > SKNC01 > SKNC01 > Contubernalis. Next base: position 37,371 of record SKNC01000091.1, on the reverse strand, counting down.
ATCTTTAAATGACTTAATGATCCCCGTTTCCAAAAGCAGTTGGGGAGTCACTTCCGTGCCGTCTTCAAAACGATTCAGGGTTTTCGTGTTCACTTCAACAATTTGTTTCTTGAAAATGTTGGTAAAACCTCTTTTGGGAAGACGCTGCTGTAGAGGCATCTGCCCGCCTTCAAAACCCGGCCTTACTCCTCCGCCGGAGCGGGATTTCTGTCCTTTATGGCCTCTGCCGGCGGTCTTACCCAGTCCTGTCCCGATGCCGCGGCCTTTTCTTTTGGCCTTCTGCCTGGCACCCGGTGAACTCTTCAGTTCATGTAAGCGCATTTTGAACACCTCCTTTTCATGGTTACCGTCTCGAACCTTTAGCTGATTTCTTCCACTTTAACCAGGTGTTTTATTTTATTAATCATCCCTCTTATTTGAGGAGTGTCTTTATGGTCTTTACTCGTATTTAACCTGGTAAGCCCTAAGCTGGCCACAGTTCTTTTTTGGGTCTCTGCATAACCAATGGGGCTCTTTACCAGGGTTATCCGAAGCATTTTCATGATATTCCTCCTAACTAAAGAGCTCAGAAACGCTTTTGTTTCGAAGCCTGGCAACTTCTTCTGCTCTCTTCATTCCCTTTATTCCCTCCAGAGTTGCTTTCACCATATTAATAGCATTGGCGGAACCCAGGGACTTGGTTAATATATCTTTAATCCCTGCCGCTTCTAAGACTGCCCTTACGGGGCCACCGGCAATCACACCGGTTCCCTTGGAAGCAGGCTTTAAGAGGACCTTTCCTGCACCGAACCTTCCCATGATTTCATGGGGAATGGTACCTTCCACAATGGGAACATCAATCATATTCTTTTTGGCATCTTCAATGGCTTTTCGAATGGCTTCCGGCACTTCTCCAGCTTTGCCCAGGCCTGCTCCTACTTTACCTTTGCCATCTCCTACCACAACCAGGGCGCTGAAGCTGAAGCGCCTGCCGCCTTTTACCACTTTAGCTACCCTGTTAATATTAACGACTTTTTCTATGAATTCGGATTCTTTAGGATCTTTGCGTTTATTCCTTTGCAAGCTTTTCCCTCCTTTATCAGAAGATTAAATTCTCAAAAATATTATCATAAAATGTAACCAAACTTAAAATTTTAGGCCTGCTTCTCTGGCTCCGTCCGCTAAGGCCTTCACCCTGCCGTGATACCGGTATCCTCCCCGGTCGAATATGACGTTATCTACACCTTTTTCCAGGGCTCTTTTGGCTAATAATTCTCCCACCAGCTTTGCCTTTTCTTTTTTACTCAACCCCTCCTGTTTTCCTGACAGTTCAGGGTCAAGGCTGGAAGCGCTGACCATGGTGGTTCCGCTGAGATCATCAATAACTTGAGCATAAATCTGCCTGGAACTGCGGAAAACGTTTAAGCGGGGTTGTTCGGATGTTCCAGAGACCCGGGACCTGATGCGCATATGTCTTTTTTTTCTTAAAAAATTTCTGCTTTCTTTCCGGAACAATGTTATTCCTCCCTTCCAACGGACTACTTACCGGCTTTACCTACTTTTCGCCTGATTTTCTCATCCAGGTACTTTATTCCTTTGCCTTTATAGGGTTCCGGCCTTCTTACATCCCGAATATTGGCAGCTAACAGCCCTACGGCTTCTTTATCAATACCTTTAACCACGATTTTATTGGGTGCCGGCACATCCAGTTCAAGTCCTTCTCCCGGTTCAATAATTACGGGATGAGCGTAACCAATGGCAATATTTACGTTATTCCCCTGTTTCGTAGCCCTGTAACCAACACCCACCAGTTCCAGGGTTTTTTCATACCCTTTCGTAACCCCTTCCACCATGTTGTTGATAAGGCTCCGGGATAGTCCGTGTAAAGCACGGTGCTGGCTGCTGTCCGAAGGGCGGGTCACCATCAGGACATTATCTTTTATTTCAACACTGATGTCCTTAGGGATTATTTTTTGCAGCTGCCCCTTGGGACCTTCTACCGTGACCAGGTTATCGGAAACCGTGATTTCTACGCCCTCGGGAATGTTAATAGGTTTTTTGCCAATCCTGGACATTACTTAAGACCTCCAATCAATAGTACTTTTACCATACGTAGCATATCACTTCTCCGCCTACTCCGGAGCTTCTGGCATCTCGATCCGTCATTAAACCTCTTGATGTGGAAACAACGGCAATTCCCAGACCCCCCAAAACCTTGGGCAGTTCATCTTTATTTGCATATACCCTTAAACCCGGTTTGCTGATTCTTTTTAAACCGGTAATTACTCTTTCTTTGGAACCCCCGTATTTCAGGTAAACCCGGATCAATCCCTGTTTACTGTCCTTACGGTATTCATACTCTCTAATGAATCCTTCATTTTTCAATATCTCTGCCAGGGCCAGTTTCATTTTTGAAGCGGGTATTTCTACCTGCTCATGTTGAACTCTGTTGGCGTTTCGAATTCTGGTGAGCATATCTGCAATCGGATCCGTCATGGTCATATCATGATACCCCCTTTCACAAGTACTGTTTACCAGCTGGCTTTTTTAACTCCAGGTATTTTCCCTTCATGAGCCAGCTTGCGAAAGCATATACGGCACATGCCAAATTTTCGCAGATAAGCATGGGGACGTCCGCAAATCATGCAGCGGTAGTACCTTCTTACCTTAAATTTCGGATCCCGCTTTGCTTTAGCAATTAACGACTTTTTGGCCACCTTATTCCCTCCTTAAGTGCAAATTTCTTAAGCTCTAAATGGCATTCCTAAAAGCCTAAGGAGTTCTCGCGATTCTTCATCGGTTTTCGAAGAAGTTACGATGGTTATATCCATACCCATAATTTTTTCCACGTCATCGTAGTTTATTTCCGGAAAAATTAACTGCTCCTTTAATCCCAGGGAATAGTTCCCTCTTCCATCAAAGGATTTGGGAGAGATGCCCCTGAAGTCTCTTACCCGGGGTAAGGCTGTATTGATGAGCCTCTGCAGAAAATGATACATCCTTTGTCCCCGCAGTGTCACCTTGCAGCCGATGGACATTCCCTCTCTCAGTTTAAAGCTGGCTACGGATTTTTTGGCTTTGGTAACCACAGGCTTCTGGCCGGTGATGACGGAAAGATCTCTGACCGCAGCATCTAAAAGCTTTGGGTTTTCCTTGGCTTCACCTACGCCCATATTAATTACCACTTTCTCCAGGCGCGGCACTTCCCAAATATTATCATATTCAAATTTTTTCATCATTTCATTTCTAACTTCTTTTACGTATTTATCCTTAAGTCCGGACAAAACCCTACCTCCTTTCAGCGGAAATTAGCGTTCGATGGTTTCCTGGCATTTACCGCATACCTTGGTTTTTGTCCCATCAGCCAGAATTTTCTTGCCCACTCTGGTGGGTTTCTTGCAGGAAGGACACACGAGTGAAACTTTTGAAGTCCTGATGGGGGCTTCCTGTTCTTTAATCCCTCCCTGGGGAGATTTTTGGGTAGGGCGGGTATGTTTCTTAACAATATTGACCCCTTCCACCACGATTTTACCTTCTTTGGGGAGGCAGGAAATAATCTTTCCCTTTTTGCCTTTGTCTTTTCCGGACAAAACGATTACCGTATCTCCTTTTTTCACGTGCAGCTTAGGTGTTGTCATCCTTCCACCTCCTTATTGCTCAATCAATCCTGATAATAGCATTTTTATAGAACCTCCGGAGCCAGGGAAACAATTTTCATGTATTCCTTTTCTCTCAGTTCTCTGGCTACAGGCCCAAATATACGGGTTCCCCTGGGGTTTCCCTGCTCGTTGATAATAACCGCAGCGTTCTCATCAAATTTAATATGAGAACCGTCTTTTCTTTGAAGACCTTTTCTGGTCCGGACGATTACGGCCCTGATCACATCCCCTTTTTTCACCATGCCGCCGGGGTTGGCCTCTTTCACCGTAGCGACGATGGTATCCCCGATACCGGCAAATCTCCGGCGAGAACCACCTAGTACTTTGATACACATAATTTTTCGGGCTCCGGTGTTATCCGCAACATTTAGATAAGATTCGCTCTGAATCATGGGTGCCCCTCCTTTCCTGCGCTAGCCGCCACTACAGCTCGGATTTTTCTAGAACTTCTAAAACACGCCAGCTTTTATCCTTGCTCATAGGCCGTGTTTCCATAATTTTTACTTTATCGCCCATCTGGCAGGCATTGCTTTCATCATGAGCCTTAAACTTTTTGGTTTTCCGTATGGTTTTACCGTACAGCGGATGCCGGGTAGTTCTTTCTACGGCCACTACCACAGTTTTATCCATCTTATCGCTGACCACTCTGCCAATCCGGACTTTTCTGTTTCCTCTTTCCAAATTACAGGCCTCCTTTCTTTCGACCCTGGATCATAGGATTAGCCGTTCAACTCCCGCTCTCTGATTATGGTTTTCACCCTGGCAATACTCTTTTTTACATCTCGAATACGCATGTGATTTTCCAACTGGCCTGTGGCCATCTGAAAACGCAGGTTAAACAGTTCTTCCTTTAGTTCTCCAATCTTTTTCTGCAGTTCTGCATCGCTCATATCACGAATTTCTTTAACTTTCACGCGTATCACCACCCAATTCTTGCCGTTTAATAAACTTGGTCTTTACAGGCAGTTTATGAGCAGCCAGGCGCATGGCTTCCCGGGCAACTTCTTCACTGACACCAGCCAGTTCGAACAGCACTCTGCCGGGCTTCACTACCGCTACCCAGTATTCCGGCGAACCCTTACCGCTTCCCATCCGGGTTTCAGCAGGTTTTTCCGTAACGGGTTTGTGGGGAAATATTTTAATCCATACTTTTCCGCCCCTCTTAATATGACGGGTCATGGCAATACGAGCTGCTTCAATCTGCTGGCTGGTAATCCAGGCCGGTTCCAGGGCTTGTAAGCCAAATTCACCAAAGACAATGGTGCTGCCACCTTTTGATTGACCTTTCATGCGGCCGCGGTGCTGGCGGCGATACTTAACCCTCTTGGGAATCAACACCATATTACTCGCCCCTTTCTATCCCTACATTTTTACCCGGTTCTTTTTTCGCCTCAGGTAAAATTTCTCCTTTATAAATCCAAACTTTTACTCCAATCTTTCCGTACGTGGTATCTGCTTCCGCAAAACCATAATCAATGTCTGCCCGAAGTGTCTGCAGAGGAACGGTCCCCTCGTGGTACGCTTCGGCCCGGGCGATTTCTGCTCCGCCCAGACGACCGCTGCAGGCAACCTTAATCCCCTTGGCCCCGGCTCTCATAGTGCGGGTAACCGACTGTTTCATGGCTCTTCTAAAAGCAATCCTGCGCACCAGCTGAGAGGCAATGTTTTCAGCTACCAGCTGAGCATTCAGCTCGGGAACTTTCACTTCCATGATATTTACATGCACCTGTTTTCCGGTAAGCTTTTCCAGATTTTTTCGCAGCTGTTCAACACCGGAACCCCCCCTTCCGATAACCATTCCTGGTTTACCGGTATGGATGGAAATTCTGATGCGGTTCGCAGCCCTTTCTATTTCAACCCTGGATACACTGGCCTGGGCCAGGGCTTTTTTAATAAAATCTCGAATCGCCAGATCTTCGTGCAGCAGTTCTTTATAATTTTTTTTGGCATACCACCTGGCATCCCAGTCGCGGATTATGCCAATACGTATCCCGACGGGATGTACTTTTTGACCCACAGTAATTTATCCCTCCCTTTCCTGTAAAACTACGGTTATATGACTGGTTCTTCTTTTCACTCTACCTACCCGCCCCCTGGCTTTTGCACGCCAACGTTTTAAGGTAGGGCCTTCATCTATATAGGTCTTTGCTACGTACAGTTCATTGACATCCATATCGTAATTGTGTTCTGCATTGGCTATGGCCGAGTTTAAAACCTTTTCAATTGCCCTTGCCCCTTTTTGAGGCATAAACTTTAATATTGACAGCGCCTGACCTACATTTTTATCCCTGATCAGGTCAGCTACCAGGCGCACTTTTCCAGGAGTTACGCGGACGTAACGGGCCACTGCTTTTGCTTCCATAACTATTTCCTCCCCTTCGCCAATTATTTCAAGGCTGCCGACCTTTCGGTGTGATGACCATGCCCCCTGAAAGTCCGGGTAGGCGCAAACTCACCCAGCTTGTGCCCTACCATATCTTCCGTAATATAGATGGGTACATGTTTGCGGCCGTCATGTACGGCCAGGGTATGACCTACCATTTCCGGGAAAATGGTTGAACGTCTGGACCAGGTCTTAATGACTCTTTTTTGGCCCTTTTCATTCATTTTTTCAATTTTTGCAAACAACTTTTCATCAATATAGGGACCTTTTTTTAAGGATCTGCTCAACTTTTCATATCCCTCCCTTCAACAACTGACCTTTACTTGCGCTTCTTAACGATATATTTATCAGAATCTTTATTCTTCTTCCGTGTCTTGTAACCCAGGGTAGGTTTACCCCAGGGAGTAACCGGGCTTTTTCTTCCAATGGGCGCTTTTCCTTCACCACCGCCGTGGGGGTGATCTGCAGGGTTCATGACCACACCTCTTACGGTGGGCCTGATTCCCTTCCAGCGCTGCCGCCCTGCCTTTCCAACGGTGAGGTTTTCATGTTCCACGTTACCTACCTGGCCCAATGTTGCCTTGCAGTCTACGGGAATCAACCTGACTTCCCCCGAAGGCAGCCTCACGTGGGCGTGGGAACCCTCTTTTGCCAGCAGCTGGGCAGCTGTACCGGCAGAACGAACAATCTGGGCTCCTTTTCCTTTCTTCATCTCAATGTTGTGGATAATGGAACCCACAGGCATGTTTCGTAAAGGAAGGCAGTTTCCCGGATGAATGTCCGCTTCCGGCCCGGACATTACCGTCATCCCTACTCTCAGGCCTACGGGAGAGAGAATGTATCTTTTCTCGCCGTCGGCGTAAAAGAGGAGGGCAATGTTGGCAGACCGGTTGGGGTCATACTCAATCTGGGACACCTTTGCGGGAACCCCATCTTTATCCCTCTTAAAGTCTATAATCCGATACTTCCGCTTGTGACCTCCGCCCTGGTGTCGGACGGTGATTCGTCCCTGGGCATTGCGTCCAGCTTTGTTTTTCAGGGGGGCGGTCAAAGACTTTTCCGTGTCAGTAGAAGTAACCTCCTCAAAGGTTGAAACGGTCATGTGTCTTTTCCCAGGGGAAGTAGGAGCAAATTTTTTAACAGCCATAACGATCCCTCCTTACAGTCCTTCGAATATTTCTATGGGTTTGCTGTCCGGTTCCAGCGTGATAACGGCTTTTTTCCAATCGGAGGTGTATCCCCTGTGCACTCCCATTCTCTTGGGTTTACCCTTAACCTTCATGGTATTCACACTTTTCACCTTAACCCCAAATATTTCCTCCAGGGCTTTTTTGATCTCCACTTTATTGGACTTGATGTCCACTTTAAAGGTATACTTATTCTCTTCCATCTGCATGGTACTTTTTTCCGTTACAATAGGTTTTATTATAATATCTCTGGCATCCCGCATCAGGCAAATACCTCCTCTGCTTTATTCACAGCTTCCCGGGTTAGTATCAAATTTTCACAGTTTAAAATATCATAAACGTTTAATTGATAAGCAGGAAGAGTCTTGACGCCGGGTATATTTCTGGCTGACTTCACTACTCTGCTGTCCGATTCTCCCGTTACCACCAAAACCCTGGTGGGGGCTTTCAAGCTGCTGAGCACCCTTACCATCTCTTTGGTTTTTGGTTCTTCAAAAATCAAATTTTCTAAAATTTTAAGGGAACCGGATTTTACTTTAGAGGTCAATGCCGATTTAATGGCCCGCTTTTTGGCCTTCTTAGGCATGGTAAATCCAAAGTTTCGGGGACGGGGACCAAATGTAATTCCTCCACCCACCCAAAGGGGAGATCGAATGGAACCATGCCTGGCCCGCCCGGTACCTTTCTGTCGCCATGGCTTGCGCCCACCTCCCCGGACTTCTGACCGGACCCGGGTGGAGGCATTGCCCTGCCGCCGATTGGCCAGGTGCATTAAAACTGCATTGTGCATCAGGGTTTCATTTACTTCTACATCAAAAATATCCGGGTTCAACTCTACTTCTCCGACTTGATTCCCTTCTGTATTGTATAACGCCACCTTAGGCATGAATTATTCCTCCTTTCCTACCTGAAGTTTTACCCGTTCTTTTTGGTCGTGTCTTTAATCACCAGGAGCACTCCCCTGGGACCCGGCACTGAGCCTCGAATTAAAATGAGGTCTTTATCCGGGTACACTTTAGCTACAGAGAGCTTTTGAACCGTTACCCGGTCTCCACCTTTTCTGCCAGGTAAGGGCCGCCCTTTAAATACTCTTGCGGCGTCAATAGACCCCATGGAACCGGGGCCCCTATGGTAGTGGGAACCATGAGTCATGGGACCACGCCTCTGTCCGTGTCTTTTAATGGAACCGGTAAACCCTTTTCCCTTGGATATTCCGGTCACATCCACCAGGTCACCTGTCTCAAAAATATCTGCTTTGATTTCCTGGCCTACTTCATATTCCTCAACACTGCTCAGGGGCAGTTCTTTCAGGTATTTTTTGGGTGTTGTTCCGGCCTTTTTAAAATGTCCTGATTTCGGTTTGTTCGCCCTTTGTTCTTTCTGGTCCTCAAATCCCACCTGAAGAGCCCTGTAACCATCAGTCTCTTCGGTCTTCTTTTGGATAACTGTACAGGGGCCGGCTTTAACTACCGTTACCGGTATTACATTCCCTTTATCATCAAAAATTTGGGTCATGCCAACTTTCTTGCCGAGTATAGCTTTCTCCATCTCTACACCTCCCCAATCCATAAAATTTTAGAGAAAAAGCTACAGCTTGATTTCAATATCTACCCCGGCGGGCAGGTCTAAACGCATCAGGGCGTCAATAGTACCCGGAGTGGGGTCCATAATGTCAATAAGCCTTTTGTGGGTCCGCATTTCAAACTGTTCACGGGAATCCTTATATTTATGGGGAGCTCGAATGACCGTGTATATGCTTTTCTCCGTGGGGAGCGGCACTGGACCTGAAACGGAAGCCCCGGTTTTTTTTGCCGTCTCAACAATTTTACCGGCTGACTGATCCAGAATGTTATGGTCAAAAGCCCTTAAACGTATTCTAATTTTTTGCGTGGACATCTCTTTCCTCCTTATCGCCCGATTTAGTAACGGACATGCTCCATAAAAATTCCCCGGCCCCTTCCTTCCGGGAAGGGACGGCAACCTTTTACTTCATCACGTATTTCCGCTGTTATTAGTTTTTTGTCTGCCGTTTTGTAATTACTCGATAACCCCGGTTACTACTCCAGCGCCCACGGTGCGGCCGCCTTCACGAATGGCAAAGCGCAGTCCTTCTTCGATGGCGATGGGTGTAATCAGTTCAATATCCATGTTTACGTTATCCCCGGGCATTACCATTTCCACGCCTTCGGGCAGGGTGGTAACACCGGTTACGTCAGTAGTCCTGAAATAGAACTGGGGACGGTATCCGTTAAAGAACGGGGTGTGCCTTCCACCTTCTTCTTTTTTCAGAACATAAACTTCCGCCTTAAACTTGGTATGAGGGTTAATGGAACCGGGCTTTGCCAGAACCTGGCCTCTTTCTACTTCTTCCCGGTCAATTCCCCGAAGCAGGGTTCCAATGTTATCACCGGCTTCCGCATAGTCCATAATTTTCCTAAACATTTCTACGCCAGTTACTACGGTTTTACGGGAACGGTCTGCGAAACCAACAATTTCTACTTCATCGCCGGTCTTGACAGCACCCCGTTCTACTCTACCGGTGGTAACGGTGCCGCGGCCGGTGATGGTGAAAACATCTTCGATGGGCATCAGGAAGGGCTTTTCTACATCCCTTTCCGGGGTGGGAACGTAACTGTCGATGGCATCCATCAGTTCCCAGATTGCATTACAGTCAGGGCAATCTCTTTCCCCACAACCATGTTCCAGGGCTTTCAGCGCGGAACCTTTTACGATGGGGGTGTCGTCTCCGGGGAACTCATATTCGCTGAGCAGATCCCTGACTTCCATTTCCACCAGCTCTACCAGTTCCTCGTCATCCACCATGTCCACTTTGTTAAGGAATACAATGATGTAGGGAACTCCTACCTGACGGGCCAGTAGAATATGCTCCCGGGTCTGGGGCATGGGGCCATCGGCTGCGGATACTACCAGGATAGCGCCGTCCATCTGGGCAGCACCGGTAATCATGTTTTTAATGTAGTCAGCGTGTCCCGGACAGTCAACGTGAGCATAGTGACGGGTGTCGGACTCATACTCCACGTGGGCGGTAGCGATGGTTATGCCCCGCTCCCTCTCTTCCGGAGCTTTGTCAATTTCGTCAAAAGTGATTTTTTCAGCATATCCCTGGTTAGAAAGACAAAAAGTGATTGCTGCGGTAAGAGTGGTTTTCCCGTGGTCAACGTGACCGATAGTTCCTACGTTTACGTGGGGTTTTGTCCTCTCATATTTTTGTTTTGCCATTTTAAATACCTCCCAAATGTTTTTTTTAGTTTTTTATTAGTTTTTTATTTAGTTTTTATAGGGAATTCCTTCCCTGATTTGGTGTTAGATACTACGCGCTGTACTGCTCGATAATCTCTTTGGCCAGAGATTCAGGCACCTCTTCATAGTAGGAAAATTCCATAGAATAGGTTCCCCTTCCCTGGGTTTTAGAGCGAAGAGTTGTGGCATAACCAAACATTTCCGACAGGGGAACATAGGCTCTAATCACCTGTGACCCGGCCCGGGGTTCCATCCCTTCGATTTTGCCCCTGCGGGAGTTCAGGTCACCCATAATATCTCCCATGTATTCTTCAGGAATGACTACCTCAACTTTCATCATGGGCTCCAGCAGCGCAGGTTTTGCCTTTAATACTCCTCGTTTAAAGGCCATGGATGCAGCAATTTTAAAGGCCATGTCTGAGGAATCCACATCGTGGTAGGAACCGTCTACCAGGGAAACCTTCACATCCACTACGGGGTAACCTGCCAAAACGCCATTGGTCATGGCTTCCTGGACTCCAGTATCCACCGAAGGAATGTATTCTCTGGGAACTTTGCCCCCCACGATCTTATCCTCAAACTCGTACCCCTTACCGGTTTTCAAAGGTTCCAGTTCCAACCAGACATGTCCGTACTGGCCGCGGCCGCCGGACTGGCGGACGAACTTTCCTTCTATCCTGGCAGGTTCACGGATGGTTTCCTTATAAGATACCTGAGGTTTACCCACATTGGCATCCACATGAAATTCCCGAAGCAGGCGGTCGATAATGATCTCCAGGTGAAGTTCCCCCATTCCGGAAATAATGATCTGTCCGGTTTCCTCATCAGTATAGGTTCTAAAAGTGGGGTCCTCTTCCGACAGCTTCTGCAGGGAAATGGACATCTTCTCCTGGTCCGCTTTGGTCTTAGGTTCAATGGCTACGGAAATAACCGGCTCAGGAAACTGGATGTTTTCCAACAATACCGGGGCGCTTTCGTCACACAGCGTATCCCCCGTAGAGGTAAAGCGCATTCCCACCAGGGCCACAATATCCCCGGTAAAGGCTTCTTTCACTTCCTCCCGGTGGTTTGCATGCATCCTTAAAATTCTGCCAACTCTCTCTTTTTTGCCCCTGGTGGAATTATATATGGCCGTTCCTGTGGCCAGTTTACCGGAATAAATTCGGATGAACGTAAGCTTTCCCACGTAGGGGTCAGTCATAATTTTAAAGCTCAGTGCAGAGAAGGGCTCATCGTCGGAGTATCTGCGCAGCGTTTCCTCCTGGTTGTCTTCTGTGACCCCTTTAATGGCAAAAATGTCCTCCGGTGAGGGCAGGTAATCTACCACCGCATCCAGCAGCGGCTGTACTCCCTTGTTCTTATAAGAGGAGCCGCAAAAAACCGGAACCAGCTGTGTGCCTAAGGTGGCCCTGCGAATTGCTTTTTTAATCTCTTCTACGGAGATCTCTTCCCCCTCCAGGTACTTCTCCATGATGTCTTCGTCCACTTCTGCCAGAGTTTCCAGTATTTTCTCCCGGTACTCCTCGGCTTTTTCTTTCAGGTCATCGGGAATTTCCGTCTCATCACTCTTGGTTCCTAAATCATCTACATAAACCATGGCTTTGGAGCGGATCAGGTCCACAAATCCTTTAAAGGAACTTTCACTTCCAATGGGCAGTTGTAAAGGAAGTACTTGAGCCTGCAGCTTTTCCCGCATGGCCTCCAGAACATGATAATAATCCGCACCCATAATGTCCATCTTGTTGATGTAAGCAATACGGGGAACACCATATTTATCTGCTTGACGCCAAACTGTTTCCGACTGTGGTTCCACTCCACCTTTAGCACAAAAGACTCCAACGGCGCCGTCCAACACCCGCAGTGCCCTTTCCACCTCCACAGTAAAGTCCACGTGACCTGGTGTGTCAATAATGTTTATCTGGAAATCTTTCCACAGACAGGTGGTGGCAGCTGAAGTGATAGTAATACCCCTTTCCTGCTCCTGGGCCATCCAATCCATGGTGGCTGCTCCGTCATGAACCTCTCCCAGGCGGTGAACTCTTCCTGTATAAAACAGGATTCGCTCTGTGGTGGTGGTCTTCCCGGCATCAATATGGGCCATAATTCCTATGTTTCTTACTTTTTCTAGTTCAATTAGCCTTGGCATCTAGTATCCCCCCTTTCTTTAAAAAGTATGATAAGCTGCATCTACCATCTATAATGGGCAAACGCCTTGTTAGCTTCGGCCATTTTGTGAGTATCTTCTTTCTTTTTGAAAGACGATCCGGTAGAACTGGCGGCATCCATAATTTCTCCGGCCAGCCTTTGGGCCATGGTTTTTTCTCCTCTGGCCCGAGAGTAACCTACCAGCCAGCGAATGGCCAGTATCATTTTTCTGTCAGGACTTACTTCCAGAGGCACCTGGTAGGTGGCCCCTCCCACTCTCCTGGGCTTTACTTCTAAAACAGGAGAAACGTTTTTGATGGCTTCTTCAAAAACCTCCATGGGGTCCCTGCCGGTTTTATCCTTTATAATGTCCAGGGCAGAATAAAAGATTTCCTGGGCTTTTCCTCTTTTTCCGTCCAGCATTAGCTTATTGATAAAGCGTGTTACCAGTTTGCTGTTATAAATCGGGTCAGCTAACACATCCCGTTTTGGCACGGGTCCTTTTCTTGGCACCGGGCATTCCCTCCTTTCCAGACTACTTCTTTAGTTTTGTACCGTATTTACTTCGGGCTTGTGCCCTGTTTTCAACTCCTGCGGAATCAAGGGCTCCTCTAACCAAATGGTATCTGACTCCCGGCAGGTCCTTTACTCTACCGCCCCTTACCAGAACAACGGAGTGTTCCTGCAGGTTATGGCCTACACCAGGAATATAAGCGGTTACTTCCATCCCATTGGTGAGCCTGACCCTGGCGATTTTTCTCAGGGCTGAGTTGGGTTTTTTGGGAGTAGTTGTGGATACCCTGGTGCATACACCCCGCTTTTGGGGCGATTCTTCTAAGGCAGGAGACGTTGATTTTTTCTTAATCACCCGCCGTCCCTTTCTTACCAGTTGACTTATGGTAGGCATGCTGCACCTCCTTCCAGTAAAACTTAAATGCTAAATGCCTAAAAATAAAAAGGGGCCAGAAATTCCGGCCCCTGGATTCTAGTCTTCTAAAATGGCAGCCATAGCTGCGCCTACCTTAATACCGCAGGCTTTTCCCAATTCATCCATCTGGGGAATTTCTATGATTTCAATATTTTTTTCTATACACAGGTCCTGTACCGGCCTGATAATTCTGCTTTCTGCATCTTGGGCTACAAAAACCAGTTTTGCCTCATGGTTTTTGACCGCTTTGACTGTCTGCTTGGTACCAATTACTGTCTTACCGGCGCCCTGCAATCGTTCCAATGTCATTTCTTTCCCTCCTTAACCGTAAGGAAGTAACAGAAAGTTAAAAGGCACACTCAATAAGTTTACCACTTCAAATTCGGGTTGTCAACAGCTTCTGCCGGGCTTTCCAGAGTTTCTTCACCCAATATTTCATCTGACTGCTGCTCATACTCCTGTATCAATTCCTGCTCCTGTTCCTGTGCAGGCATCATAATGCGAATATTACGATAGCGGGACATCCCGGTCCCCGCAGGAATCAGCTTTCCAATAATCACATTCTCTTTCAATCCCAGGAGAGGATCGATCCGGCCCTTGATGGCCGCCTCGGTAAGCACCCGGGTAGTTTCCTGGAAAGAAGCAGCGGACAGGAAAGAGTCCGTTGCCAGGGAGGCTTTGGTGATCCCTAGCAGTACCGGACGGGCTGAAGCCGGCTGACCGCCTTCTTCTTCCACGGCCCGGTTAACATCTTCAAATTCAAAGACATCCACCAGGCCTCCCGGAAGCAGGTCCGTATCCCCGGCGTCTTCCACCTTTACTTTCTTCAGCATCTGGCGAATAATTACTTCTACGTGTTTATCATTAATGTCCACGCCCTGGAACTTGTAAACCCGCTGCACCTCCTGAAGAAGATAAAGCTGTACTCCCCTGGCCCCTTTTACTTTCAGCAGGTCGTGGGGATTAATGGAGCCCTCGGTTAATTCTGTTCCCGCGGAAATTTCATCACCACTGGCAGCTTTTAACCTGGCCCCATAGGGGACACTGTAAAGTTTCGCCTCACCATACTGAGGCACGACCCTGACCTCTCTCTTGTTTCGGGTCTCTCGAATTTCAATAGTTCCTTCAATTTCACTGATGATGGCCAAGCCCTTGGGCTTTCTGGCTTCAAAAAGTTCTTCGATTCTGGGAAGACCCTGGGTAATGTCATCACCGGCCACACCCCCGGTATGAAATGTCCTCATGGTCAGCTGGGTACCCGGCTCACCAATAGACTGAGCCGCAATGATTCCCACGGATTCTCCAATTTCTACGATTCTTCCGGTTGCCAGGTTTCGCCCGTAACACTTAACACACACCCCGTAGCGGGAACGACAGGTCAGAACAGATCGAATATGAGCTTCATCCAGGCCGGAATCCAACATTTCCTGACCTTTTTCTTCGTCAATCAGCTGGTTTTTTTCTACAATTACTTCACCGGTCTGGGGATGTAACGTATCCTCCATGGCATAACGGCCAATTAATCGGTCGGACAGCTCTTCGATAATCTCTCCACCATCTTTAATTTCTGTAACTATAATACCGTTCTCCGTTCCGCAGTCCTCCTCCCGGACGATGACATCCTGGGAGACATCCACCAGCCTTCGGGTCAGGTAACCGGAGTCAGCCGTTTTCAGGGCTGTGTCCGCCAGTCCTTTCCTGGCTCCATGGGTTGAAATAAAGTATTCCAGCACGGTGAGACCTTCTCTGAAGTTGGCTTTAATAGGCAGGTCGATAATACGGCCGGTGGGGTCTGCCATCAGTCCCCGCATCCCCGCCAGCTGAGAAATCTGTCCCACGTTACCCCGGGCTCCTGAATGGGCCATCATGTATATGGGGTTAAACCGGTCCAGGTTGTTCATCAGGGCTTCCGTAACATCTTCCCGGGCCCTGGTCCAGACAGAAATTACCCGGTCATATCTCTCATCGTCTGTAATCAATCCCCGGCGAAACTGTTTCTCAATTTTTTCTACTTCCTGTTCAGAAGAAGATATGAGTTCAGGTTTCTTCTCCGGTATAATAATGTCCGCAATAGCTACGGTAATCCCAGCTTTGGTGGCATATGCAAAGCCCAGTTTTTTCATCTGGTCTAAAATTTCTGCTGTCCGGGTACTTCCGTACTTTCGAAAGCAAAGGGCTATGAGCTTACCCAGCAGCTCTTTTTTAATGGTATCCCTGGTTTCTCTCTGCCGCACCTTTTCCAGGAGGTCCGTTCCACTGTTATAGATAAAATCATCTTCAGATACACTTTGAGCCAGTTTATGAGAATTAATGAAGGGAAAATCCTCCGGGAATATCTCGTTAAATATGAGCTTGCCTGCCGTTGTAATCAGATACTTCGGCATATTTTCTTTATTCGGCAGTTCATTTATACTCCCGGTAAGAGAAAAGCTTTTTTTATAATCCTTGATACTTACACAGATCTTCGCCTGCAGATCAATTACCCCGGTATGGTACGCCATAATAGCCTCCATGGGGTGGGAAAAACACTTGCCCTCACCCCGGGCGCCTTCTTTTTCTATGGTCAGATAATAACATCCCAGCACCATGTCCTGAGTGGGAGTGGTAACCGGTGCTCCATCTTTAGGGTTCAAAATATTATGGGCCGAGAGCATGAGCAGGCGTGCTTCCGCCTGGGCTTCGGCGGACAGGGGCACGTGAACCGCCATCTGGTCACCGTCAAAGTCGGCGTTATAAGCGGTACATACCAGGGGATGGATTTGAATGGCCCTTCCCTCTACCAAAACCGGCTCAAAAGCCTGAATTCCCAGGCGGTGCAGTGTGGGTGCCCGGTTCAAAAGTACCGGGTGGTCCTTAATGACCTCCTCCAGAACATCCCAAACCTCCGGCCTTACCTTTTCCACCATGCGCTTGGCACTCTTGATGTTGTGGGCTAAGCCATCATTCACCAGTTTTTTCATGACAAAAGGTTTGAAAAGCTCTAAGGCCATTTCTTTAGGCAGCCCGCATTGATAGATTTTTAGTTCGGGACCTACCACGATTACCGAACGGCCGGAATAGTCTACCCTTTTGCCCAGCAGGTTTTGACGGAAACGTCCCTGCTTCCCTTTGAGCATATCACTCAGGGATTTCAGAGGACGATTTCCTGGGCCCGTTACGGGCCTTCCCCGCCGGCCATTGTCGATTAAAGCGTCAACCGCTTCCTGCAGCATTCTCTTTTCGTTGCGCACGATAATATCGGGAGCTCCCAGGTCCAGCAGTCTTTTTAACCGGTTGTTTCGGTTAATGACTCTTCGATAAAGGTCATTTAAATCAGAGGTGGCAAACCTGCCGCCGTCAAGCTGTACCATGGGGCGAAGGTCCGGAGGAATCACCGGAATGACATCTAAAACCATCCAGGAAGGAAAATTCTTGGATTTGCGAAAGGCCTCCGCCACCTCCAGGCGGCGAACCGCCCTGATTCTTTTCTGGCCGGTAGTGGACTTTAATTCTGAACGAAGCTCCCTGGAAAGCTGTTCTAAATCAATCTCACCTAGAAGCTTCTTTACAGCCTCTGCTCCCATCTCCGCTTTGAATCCTTTTCCGGCCTTAAACTCCTGGCTGTGCTGTTCCAGCAGTTCCCGGTACTCCGTTTCCGTCAGCAGCTGCTTTTTAGTCAGACCGGTTTCACCGGGGTCAATCACCACGTACGCGGCAAAATAAAGGATTTTTTCCAGGGCCCGGGGAGACATATCCAGCAGAAGTCCCAGGCGGCTGGGGATCCCTTTAAAATACCAGATATGGGAAACAGGCGCTGCCAGTTCAATGTGTCCCATTCTCTCCCGCCGCACTTTTGATCGGGTAACCTCTACCCCACAGCGATCGCATACAATGCCCTTATAGCGGACCCTTTTGTATTTTCCGCAATGACATTCCCAGTCCCGCTGCGGACCAAATATTTTTTCACAGAAAAGGCCTTCCCGCTCCGGCTTTAAAGTCCTGTAGTTTATGGTTTCCGGTTTTTTCACTTCTCCCCGGGACCATTCCCTGATCTGCTCAGGGGAAGCCAATCCAATCTTTAACGCATCAAAATTATTTGCATCGAACAAGGGCTATTACTCTCCCTTCAAATGAATTAATTATTCTTCGCACTCCGTAACCACATTACTCTAAATCATCCAGGTCTATATCTTCATCTTCGTCGTCCTCTATATACATATCTTTAAACCTGTTTTTCTTTTTTCTCTGGGGTTCCAGCAGGAAATCCTCCTCATCTTCCTCCTTATCACCGGTAATTTCAAATACATCATCTTCTTCCTCCAGGTCGAAGTCCACATCATCCAGTTCCTCTGCAATTTCCGGCTCGTCATCTAAAAAGGATACTTTGATAAGAGCGTCTTCAGCGTTTTCAACATCTTCAGCATCTTCCTCTAAATTTTCATCCTCCTCTAGATGATCCTCCAGTTCATCAGAGTCCTCTACTTCGTCCCCAGACTCTTTCCCCTCTATATCAATTTCCAGTTCTTCCTTTAAGTCGGTTATCTCTTCTTCATCCTCCTGAATGGCGATCTCCCCAGTTTCTTCACTGAAGACTTTAACATCCATCCCCAGGCTCTGGAGTTCTTTGACCAGCACCTTAAAGGACTCCGGCACTCCAGGTTCCGGAATGTTCTCTCCCTTGACAATGGCCTCATACGTTTTTACCCGGCCTACCACGTCATCTGATTTTACCGTTAATATTTCCTGTAAAGTATAGGCAGAGCCATAGGCTTCCAGGGCCCAGACCTCCATTTCCCCAAATCTCTGTCCCCCAAACTGTGCTTTACCGCCCAGGGGCTGCTGGGTAACCAGGGAATAAGGTCCGGTGGAACGGGCGTGTATTTTGTCATCTACCAGGTGGGCCAGTTTCAGCATATACACATAGCCCACGGCAACTTCATTATCAAAAGGTTCTCCTGTCCTTCCGTCAAAAAGGACGGTCTTTCCATTTTCAGGTATGCCGGCTTCCCTTAAGCAGTCAAACACGTCTTCTTCGTTGGCCCCGTCAAAAACCGGGGAGGCCATATGAAGCCCCAGGGTTTTTGCGGCCCAACCCAGGTGTGCTTCCAGTACCTGTCCGATATTCATCCTTGAGGGAACCCCCAGGGGATTCAGGACAATTTCTACAGGAGTACCGTCCGGAAGGAAAGGCATATCCTCCTCCGGCAGAATCCTGGCGATAACCCCTTTATTGCCGTGACGGCCGGCCATTTTGTCGCCCTCGGAAATCTTTCTTTTCTGGGCTACGTAGACCCTTACCAGCTCGTTCACTCCAGGGGGAAGTTCATCTCCCGCTTCCCGGGAAAACACCTTTACGTCCACCACCATGCCGGACTCACCATGAGGAACCCTCAAAGAGGTGTCCCTGACTTCCCGGGCTTTTTCACCGAAGATGGCTCGCAGGAGTCTTTCTTCCGCAGTAAGTTCCGTTTCCCCCTTGGGAGTCACTTTCCCCACCAGGATATCACCGGCTCTAACTTCCGCTCCGGATCGGATAATACCCCTTTCATCCAGGTCTTTCAGGGCTTCCTCCCCCACATTGGGGATATCCCGGGTGATTTCTTCCGGGCCCAGCTTGGTGTCCCGGGCTTCCGCTTCATATTCTTCTATATGAATGGAGGTAAATACATCCTCTTTCACCGCTTTTTCACTGAGAAGAATGGCATCCTCGTAGTTATATCCTTCCCAGGGCATAAAAGCTACCAGTATGTTTCGACCCAGGGCCAGTTCACCCAAATCGGTGCAGGGGCCATCTGCAATGATATCGCCTTCTTCCACCCGCTGTCCTTTCCGAACAAAAGGTTTCTGGTTCATGCAGGTGCCCTGGTTTGATCGTTTAAATTTTTGCAGTTTATAGGTGTCCAGCCCTTTCCCAAAACGGGCAGTAAGTTCCGGACTATCAAATATTTCTCCGGTTCTTCCGTTAATAATTCGGGAGTCCAGTTCATCATCCCTCTTTATGATAATCTCTTCTGCCGTCACTTTGACTATTTCGCCACCGGACCGGCAGATTACCACTACTCCTGAATCTTTGGAAGCCTTATACTCCATACCTGTTCCCACCATAGGAGCCTCTGTCTGCATAAGAGGAACTGCCTGGCGCTGCATATTGGAGCCCATCAAGGCCCGGTTGGCATCATCATTTTCCAGGAAAGGAATCAACGCGGTCGCTACACTGACCAGCTGTTTCGGAGATACATCCATGTAGTCGATCTCCTGGGGAGGCCTGGTCAATACTTCGTGTTTGAAACGGCAGCTGATTAAATTGCTGAGAAAATGTCCTTTTTCGTCCAGGCGGGCATTGGCCTGGGCAATGACAAAATTGTCTTCGTCATCTGCGGTCAAATAGACAATCTCCTCCGTAGCAATTCCTCTTTCTTTGTCCACCTTTCGATAAGGGGTCTCAATAAAACCATACTTATTAATTCTGGCGTACGTACTTAAGGAACCAATCAGTCCAATGTTGGGCCCTTCAGGAGTTTCAATAGGGCACATCCTTCCATAGTGAGAGTGGTGAACGTCCCTTACTTCAAAGCCTGCCCTCTCCCGGCTTAATCCCCCGGGACCCAGTGCGCTGAGTCTCCTTTTGTGAGTCAATTCCGCCAGGGGATTTGTCTGGTCCATAAATTGAGATAGCTGGCTTGAACCGAAAAACTCTTTAATGGAAGCAATAACCGGACGAATATTGATAAGCGCCTGGGGAGTAATGGCATCTACATCCTGAATGGTCATTCTTTCCCGAACCACTCTTTCCATCCGGGACAGGCCAATTCGAAACTGGTTTTGCAGCAGTTCTCCAACGCTGCGCAGGCGCCGGTTCCCCAGGTGGTCTATGTCATCCGTGGTACCCAGGCCGTCCATCAAGTTCAGCAGGTAGCCCACGGAGGCCAGTATATCCTCCCGGGTTAAATTTTTAACTTTTAAATCTACATCACCGTTGGTAAACACGGTGCAAACTTTATTATCTTCTCCGTACACTTTTACTTTTTCTATTTTCTTTTCCTTTAAAAGGTCGCAAACCTTCTCCGTAACCCTCTGATTGGCCTCAACCAGGACCGCTTTATTTTCCGGGTCCATTACATCTTCTGCCAAAAGCCTTCCAATAATTCGATTGGTCAGCGAAAGTTTTTTATTTACCTTGTAACGCCCCACATGGGCAAAATCATACCGCCTGGGGTCAAAAAAGAGGGATTCGAAAAGAGACCGGGCATTTTCCACATTCAACGGTTCTCCCGGCCTGAGCCTTTTATAGATTTCCAAAAGACCGGATTCACTGGAATCAGTGTGGTCTTTTTCTAATGTACTGTCTATCCTGGGGTCGTTATCAAAAAGTTTTTTTAAGTCTTGATCTGTTTCGGATCCAATGGCTCTCAGCAGCACGGTTACAGGGACCTTACGGGTCCTGTCCACCCTGACAAATATCACATCGTTGGAATCGGTTTCAAACTCCAGCCAGGCTCCACGGTTTGGAATAATGGTTCCGGTAAATAAAAGCTTTCCGCTCATATCCCAGGAGGAGTTATAATAAACACCGGGAGAACGTACCAGCTGACTGACGATGACTCTTTCGGCACCGTTAATAATAAATGTGCCGTTTTCAGTCATCAGGGGAAAATCCCCCATAAATACTTCCTGCTCTTTTACCTCTCCAGTTTCTTTATTAATTAGCCGAACTTTTACCCGCAGGGGAACTGCGTACGTTACGTCTCTTTCTTTACATTCCTCTACGGAATACTTGGGTACTCCCAGAGAGTAGCCAATGAATTCTAAAATTAAGTTTCCTGTGAAGTCTTTAATTGGAGAGATGTCATCAAACATTTCCTGCAAACCCTGGTTAAGAAACCACTGATAAGAGCTTTTTTGAACTTCCACCAGGTCCGGCAGGTCTAATACTTCGTCAATCTGGGCAAAATCTCTTCTTTCCCTTTCCCCCATTTTCAAAGTGCTGAACATTAAAAGCTTCACCCCTAAAAATTTTTTACTTACAAAGCATTAAAAAGAAAAATTCTGGTAAAAAAGGATAACATTATAATAACATTTCCTTATTGCATGGATATTATACCAGAAAACAGGTTAAAATGAATTTGTTAAGCAATTAATAATAATAACACAATGCCATATATTTGTCAATTTTTTTCCGGCTCCTTGTGCTCCTGCCCCGCTATTATTTTTATTGAAGCTTTCACTGGAGTTTTACCAAATTCACAATGCCTCCGCCTTATGCAGGTTTTATGCTGTCTAATCGATGGCCTGCCTTAATCTTTTAGTACCCGGGCCCGGGCGTAGGTTTTGGCTACATCAGTGATTTCAACTTCAACTTCTTCCCCCACATAAGCCCCTGCAGCCTGCACATCAATCACAAAACCCTGAATCCGGGCAATGCCGTCATAGGGATTATTCAAGTGGGGTTCTTCAATCTTCACCTGGTACACTTCCCCTTTTATTACCGGCGAAGCCAACCTGGAAACCTCCTGTTCTTCTCCAATCATTACCACTTTAAACTTTTCAATATGCATGGTATCAGAACCCCTGATAAAGATAGATTTTTTAGTTTCCTCCTCCAGTTTTTTCAGGTTGATGCCGTTGCTTCCTATCAGCATGGCTGCTACATTTTGATTCACTTCCAAGAGAATGGCCTCTCCATCTTCTTGGGTAAGCATCTTTTTAAGAAGCCTTTCGATTTTTCCGCTCATAACCTCCAGAGAAAAGATTTTCCCCTTGCCGTCACAATATGGACAGGGCTGCATGAGAACAGCGTCCAGGCCCTGCCTCACTTTCTTGCGGGTCATTTCCACCAGACCCAGGTTGGTAATTCCCAGCACATGGGCCTTGGTCCGGTCTTTCTTAATGCTTTCCTCCAGGGTCTGCAGCACCTTTCTTTCATGTTTTTCACTGTTCATATCAATAAAATCAATGATGATTATGCCGCCAATATCCCGAAGCCTGATCTGGCGGGCAATCTCTTTGGCAGCATCCATGTTGGTCTTAAAAACGGTATCCTCTAGATTGGTGCTGCCTATGAATTTACCGGTATTTACGTCAACTACCGTAAGGGCTTCCGTCTGGTCAAACACCAGATACCCCCCGCAGTCCAGCCAAACGGTTCTTCTCAGGGCCTTTTCGATTTCATTTTCCAGGTTATATTTTTCAAAGATGGGTCTTTCCCCACGGTAGTAAAATATTTTATTTTTCAAAGAAGGGGAGATATAATCCAGTATTTCCAAAACTTTTTCATATTCATACTTTGTGTCAATTAACAGCTGGTCGATATCATCATTAAATAAATCCCGGACGATACGGTATATGAGATTCAAATCCTGGTGAACCAGGGCAGGGGCATCCTTTGTGTTCATCCGGTGCTGAATCTTTTTCCACATTTTTTGAAGGAAATCTAAATCGTGGCTCAGATAATCGGACTCTTTACCCTCTGCAACAGTCCTTACAATCAAACCCATATCCTCAGTTTTTATGGCATCTCCCAAACTTTTTAAGCGCTGCCTTTCTTCGGGCTTCTCTATTCGACGGGAAACACCGATATACTTTACCGTAGGCATCAGTACCAGGTATCTCCCCGGCAGTGTAATCTGACAGGTAACCCGGGCTCCTTTGCTTCCAAAGGGCTCCTTTACCACCTGCACCAGTATTTTATCCCCGACCCGTAACAGCTCTTCTATGGATTTTTTCCTGCCCCCCTGATTGTTATTCTCTTCGCCTTCCTCCAAAAGGACGTCATCCACATATAAAAATGCGTTTCTTTCCAAGCCAATGTCCACAAAAGCCGCCTGCATTCCCGGCAGTACATTGGCTACTACCCCGTAATAAATGTTGCCCACTACCCTCTGGTGAATGGGTCTTTCTATATAAACTTCTACCAGCTCGCCCTCCTCCAATACGGCGACCCTGGTTTCCCGGTTGTCACAGTTTACGATAATTTTGTTGTTCATATTTTCAACTCCTGTTCTGGTAACTCCTTGGGTCAATCAATTAATAATTCCTCCCGGTGTGCTTCTTTTTTCATGATTTCAAATGAATCCTCTTTTTCCAACAGGTCCAATATTTCTAAA
Source organism: Bacillota bacterium (assembly GCA_007120745.1). Taxonomy (GTDB): domain Bacteria; phylum Bacillota; class Dethiobacteria; order SKNC01; family SKNC01; genus Contubernalis. The sequence goes on along the minus strand of SKNC01000091.1, from coordinate 13,747 downwards.
GGTTTTACACTGCCCCCCTGCCCGGACTTCAGGTGCAGCCTCATCTCTTTTTGGAACTTATGGTTTGTGGGCAGAACTTCGATATTTAAAATAAAGGGAATCACGTTAAACCTCTTTACTTTCTTTTTTGAGCGCCTTACAATTACTGCTTCTTCTCTGTTTAAAAGATGGTCTACAGCATCTTTCAATTTTTTTTCTTCCAGGGGTTCAGCCGTGGTAAAAGCGACACGGTATATAGCGGACTCCAGCCTGGACATTAATGAGGGTTTGTCTAAAGAAATTTCCTCCACCTGGCTGACATGGATTCCATCCGGCAGCTGTGAAGACAGTCTTTTTTTAACTTCCGCAGTATCCATACTTTGTGTCAATTCTACTTCAAGGAATTCCCCGCTGCTGGTGTATCCCAGGGGCAGGGCCGAAGCAAAAGACATTTTGGGCTGGGGACTGAATCCTCCCTTACGGGCAACGGGAAGCTCGGCCCTTCGAAAAGCCCGTATAAACAGCCGCTGTACGTCCAGGTGAGATATGAACCGCAGCAGACCTTCTTTGGAAAATTTAAACTGAAGTCTCAATAATACTTCCTCCCATATTTTCCAGGCCTTCAAAGGTGCAAATGCCGCAGCCCTGACAGCGGTGCTCCCGGCAGTCAGGGGTTGTCCTTCCCTGGATAGAACGTTCATGCTCCCTGATTAAAAATTTTTTTGTTACTCCGGTATGGATATGATCCCAGGGCAGTGCTTCTCCGGTTTCCATCCGTCGGTATGCAAAAGCTTCGGGATTCAGCCCACACTGCTCAAAGGACTGACTCCATTTTCGAAAATCAAACTTTTCAGACCAGCTGTCAAAAGTACATCCCATCTGCCAGGCCGTAAAGATAACCTCAGAAATTCTTCGGTCTCCCCGGCAGATTACCGCCTCCAGAAAACTGGCCGCGGGTTCATGCCAGCTGTACGCCAGATTCCTTCCCTTTAATTTTTCTTTCAGATATGCCTGCTTTCTTTCAACTTCCTCCATGGAGATTTGTGGTTCCCATTGAAAAGGAGTGTGGGGCTTGGGCACAAAAGTTGAAGTGCTGACAGTAATTTTCAACCTTCCTGTTCTGCTTTTTTCCCCTACCGTTTCTCTAAATCTCTGCACAGCCTTTTTGGCCAGCTCAACGATTCCCTCCAAATCCTCCTGCTGTTCTTTCGGCAGACCAATCATGAAGTAGAGCTTAATTGTGTTCCAGCCCGCTTTATAAGCCTCTGTTACAGTCGTCAGCAGATCTTCTTCGGTAACGTTTTTGTTAATTACGTCCCTTAATCTTTGAGTCCCCGCTTCCGGGGCGAAGGTAAGGCCGCTTTTTTTAATATCCTGCAAATTCCGGGCCAGCCGGACTGAAAAGGAGTCCACCCTGAGAGAGGGCAGTGTCACTTTCACTCCCCTGGGTTTCAGCTGCTTTTGTAATTCTTCTATTAAAGATTCAATACTGCTGTAATCACTGCTGCTCAGGGAACTGAGAGAGACTTCATCATATCCCGTATGGTCTATGGCCTGAAAACAGATGTCCTTCAGTTTTTCTGCGGTCCGTTCCCTGCGGGGCCGGTATAAAACACCGGCCTGGCAAAATCTACAGCCCCGGGTACACCCTCTGAATAGTTCCAACATAATGCGGTCATGCACTATGTTAATGTAAGGAACCATCCACTGGACCGGGAAAAATGCTTCATTTAAATCCGGAACTACCCGGCGGGTAATAACCGGAGGCGCCTCTTCAACCAGAGGAATCGTCTTTAAATAGCTGCCTTCCGGACTGTACTGGTCCTTATAAAAGGAGGGAACATAAATACCAGGAATTTCTGCAGCCTTTTTTAAGAAGCTGAGGCGTGTTCTCTTCTCTTCTTGTTTCCAGTGTTCATACTGTTCCAAAATTTCCAGGATGACCTCTTCCCCATCGCCCATAACAAAAAAATCTATAAAGGACGCCATGGGCTCGGGATTAAACGCGGTAGGCCCCCCGGCAATCACAAAGGGATGCTCCAGGGTGCGGTCTTCGCTTTTTACGGGTATCCCTGATAGATCCAACATGTTGAGGATATTGGTATACGTCAATTCATACTGAAAGGTAAAGCCTAAGAAATCAAACTCTTTCACGGGGGTAACGGATTCCAGAGAAAACAGCGGAAGGCCGTGTGCCCTCATCTTCTCTTCCATGTCCGGCCACGGAGCATACACCCTTTCCGCTGTGGTATTCTTACGCTGATTTAATAAGCCGTACAGAATTCGTAAACCCAGGTGTGACATTCCCACCTCGTAAACTTCGGGAAATGCCAGGGCAACTTTAACAACCATATCAGATTCACTACCCTTAGACGAGTTCCATTCATCGCCGATATACCTGGCGGGTTTCTCTACCTGGGGTAGAATCTCGTACAATTTTTTTCTTAATATATTCATAAAATCTCCTGTAAACAAAAATCTTATAACAAAAAGACAGGAAAGACAGGGGGACGGTCTCTGTCTTATTTAGTTTTTACATGGGTGCAGTTTATTTCTATATAAATATTAAAATATTTCAAATAATAAACATGGTACAACTTATATTATACCAAATTTATCAATTAAAAATTCCTCAACTTTATTAAATTTTATCAACAACCTTCTTTTCTTCAGAACTGTTCCCCTGTCTTCCCTGTCATCCTGTCTCAAGGCGACCATTGAGAACTGTCCCCGGTGTTGCATTTTTCTTAGTTTTTTAGCTTTTATTTCTTATTTCTATTGATGAGGTTTTTGACAGGGAGGTGGGCGCCTCTTTTAAAGATGGCATCGATTATCTGTCCTTCGGTTACGGTCCCTTTAATTTTGTACCCGGGGGAAATGACCAGTACTATCTGGTAATTTTTGTGGGTGAACTGTTTTACGATTTCATTCAAAGGGGTATCTTCCAGGGCTGCTATATACCCGGCTTTTAATATGCCTTCCCTGTCCAGTTCTTTGTGTTTTTTGGCAAGGTAGCGTACAAAAACATAGGCCGCCTGACTTTGTTCCTTCTGGGCAGCAAAATATAAAAATGGGGCAATCACTATTAAACTAAAATTCATCGAACCGGTAAAAAGAATGGCTGTGCCGGTAATGAAAAAAATAACCGCCAAAATTTTGGTAACTACCACGGCCTGGGCTGTAGCCCTGCGATATCCAAACCGCCTGGAAAGGCCGGCCCGTAGAATGCGGCCTCCATCCAGGGGAATCAAGGGGAGCAGGTTAAAAAAAGCTATGATAAGGTTACATCGAATAAAAAACAATAAAATATCCTGTGCCAGAATATGAAAGTTGGTATAAATAACCATGGCCGCCGCTACCATGAAAATATTGAAAAGGGGACCGGCCAGTGCTACCCGGCTTTCTACGGTAGGGTCATATTCCAGCAGGTCATCAATATGCGCCATCCCTCCGAAGGGAAACAGCTCAACTTCCTTCACGTTTAAACCATATCCCCGGGCCACAATCAGGTGGAAAAAATCATGAAGCAGTACCACTGAAAACAGCGTAAGGGATTCAGCCAGACGACCCAACAAAGCATAAAAGAACAGGAAGAAGAAAAAAAACCAGTTAAAGACGATTTTAACGCCAAAAATTCGGCCGATTTGCATCGTTTATGGTTCTACCCTGTGCCGGGAAAATAATCCAGCGGATCAACGGGATGTCCCATTTCTCTTATTTGAAAATGCAGCAGGGGGTTGTCTTCTTCCTTAAGAAAGCCAATGGTATCCCCACGATTAACCGGGTCATTTTCCTCAACCACAACTTCCCCCAGTCCGGCATAGTAGGAAGTAATTTGACCCTGGTGACTTACTTCAACGGTGTGACCGTGAAGGGGATGTTCATAAACCGCGGAAACCTGTCCTGATTCAACGGAAATAACTGACTCCTGGGGAGCGCCCATCAGGTCAATCCCATAGTGCATCTGGCTGGTTCCGGTAAAAGGGTCTTCCCGAAGGCCGAACTTTCCAGCAACCAGGCCTTCTACGGGGAGCACAAATTGCATATCCTTCTCCTTGGGGTCACCGGAGGGTTCTTCTTCCGGCACTTTTTCCTCCAGGAACCCGAAGGGATACAGCTCCCTGACACCACTGAATACAGGTTCCATGTGCTGCGTATACCTGGATATGTCCAGGTTTTCCGCGGCAGCATGATATATTGTTTCTCTCAGCGTTACTGCCAGGGGAAAACTAAAGAAGCTGAGAAGATATACAAATATGAGAAATACAACGATAACGAGAGTCTTCTCCCACAAAAATTTATGCATGTCTACCAGGCTGCTCAAAGGAAATTTGCTCCAGAGATCTCTGGGTTCTCTGTACTTCTCTTCCTCCTCCCAGTCCCAATGAAATTCATCTTCCCTTTTCTCATCTTTTCTTTTTCGTATTTTATCTCTAAGGCTGAACCGGGGAAAATCCCCCCTCTTTCTTTTTTTAGCCATAATGTCACCCCTTACCATAGTTTGTCCTTTTCTATATATATAGCGGACATTACCAAAATATGCATAAGGGGCCATCACTTTTAAAACATTATCTTTTCCCTTCTCATACCCACGTTGAGTACAAGGCCAATGGAAAGCATGTTCACCAGAAATGAGCTTCCTCCATAGCTCATAAAGGGCAGGGGCAGACCGGTAACCGGCATAATGCTGATGGTCATTCCGATATTCACCAGGACTTGAAAAACCAGCATGGAAGCTACTCCAATACAAACTAATAGTCCAAAGGTATCTTTAGCCATACTGGAAATCTTTAGTATACGATAGACCAGCAAAAGGTAGAGCACCAGCAGAACCACCGCACCTGCAAACCCCAGTTCCTCTCCGAGCACTGAAAAGATAAAATCGGTGTGCTGCGCCGGCAAAAAATCATAAATATTTTGAGTTCCTTCGTAAAGGCCTGCACCCCAGATCCTCCCGGAACCAATGGCAATCACCGATTGAATCAGCTGGTATCCGTATTGCAGGGGGTCCTGCTCGGGGTTGAGAAAGATAACCAGCCTCATCTGCTGGTACGGCTTTAAAAAATTCCACAGAAATGGGACTGCGGCAATTCCCGCAGCAATACTGACGAAAAGATGCTTGACTTTTGCTCCACCCAGAAAGAGCATTCCATATAATATAGCCAGAAAGACCAGTGAAGTTCCCAGGTCAGGCTGCAGGAAAATTAAAGCCATGGGAATGGCCACATGCAAAAAAGCCAGGAAAAGGTTTTTTACCTGGTCCATTTCTCCTTCTTTCTGTTCTAAGAATTTAGCCAGAGTTATAATGATAGCCAGCTTGGCAAACTCTGACGGCTGAAGGTCAAAAAACCGTAAATCAATCCATCTCTGGGACCCCGCTGTTTCCCTTCCGATAAACAGCACCAGGGCAAGGAGAGCCAGGTTGCCAATATATATATATTTGTATAGACGGGAAAAGTTGGAGTAATCGATACTGATTACCAGGAAAAGACCAATCAACCCCGCAGCAATCCAGATAGCCTGCCTTTTTACGTAAAACCAGGGATCGGCACTGAAATTACTGGTAGCACTGCTTAAAACCACAAGACCGTATATAGAGATGGCCAGCATAATAAAGAGCAGCCATAAATCAAAGTTCCGCCACAGCTTTTCGTCAAACAATGGGTATCCCGCCTCTTCTCTCTACTATCACTGCCTTATAGCTCAACAACGTCTTACTGCTGGTTATCTAACAGGCTCTCTCCGTTCGCCTCTTCTTGCTGTTCTTCTATTTCTTCCTGTCCTTCCGGTTCACCGGTCTCTTCTTCCTCCAGCTCCTCTTCCTCAAAAAGATCAAAGTAACTTTTAATTATATTTTCAGCAATGGGAGCTGCAGCTCCTCCACCGGTACCGCCGTATTCCACCACCACGGCAAAAGCAATTTCCGGATTGTTGGCCGGAGCATACCCTACGAATAATCCATGGGTTTCCCGGTCCCTTATGCCGTGCTCCGCTGAACCGGTTTTACCCGCCACCGGAATGGGCAGCCTACCCAGAAAGCCGGCGGTTCCCCCGGGCTGACAGACTCCCTCCATGGCATTCTGCAGCAGTTGAATAGTTCTGTCGGAAACATCGATTCTTTGGAATTTCGGGTCAGCCTGCCACACTACTTCCCCTTCAAGAGATTCTGCCTTTTCCACCAGGTAGGGCCTGTAATTACGCCCACCGTTAGCGATAATGGCTGCGTAGTTGGCCAGCTGCAGGGGGGTAAACTGGTGAAACCCCTGTCCTATGGAGGCATCCATGGTTTCCCCGGGAACCCATGTGCCCCACTCTATTCTTCCCCTATCAAATAAATCTTGTTTGACCTCCCGGCTGGCTACTGTCCCGGAGCTTTCCCCGGGAAGAATATCAGTCAGTCCTGTAGGCCTTCCAAAACCATATTCCCCTGCATAATAGGCCAGTTTATCAATCCCTACTCTAAGTCCCATCTCGTAAAAATAAACGTTGCAGGAACGGACCAGCGCCCGGTAAAGACTTATGGGACCGTGAACCGTCCCCAAATAGCAGGACTTGGTAACATTATGACGGGTGATACGACCGCTGCAGTTTACAATCTCTCCCGGTGTTACTTTCCCTTCCTCCAGGGCTGCGGTTGCAGTTACGGGCTTGAAGGTGGAACCCCCCGGATAAAATTCGTTAACTGCCCGGTTCAAAAGCGGCTTGTAGGTATGATCAGCACTGAGTTCGGTTATATTCTGGCGATATTGACTCAGGTCATATCCAGGATAGCTGGCCATGGCCAGGACTTTCCCTGAATTGGGATCCAGCACCACTGCCGCAGCCCCCCGGAGATATTTATAACCCTGCTCCTCTCTCCGCTGCAGCCCTTCCTCTAAAAACCTTTGGGTATCCGCCTGAAGTTTTGAATCCAGTGTTAAGTAAAGGCTGTTTCCCGGAACCGGGTCTCTTTTCTCCCGGACCCGAATCAGCCGTCCCACGGAGTTGACCTCTACCAAAATTTCCCCGGCCTGGCCCCTGAGATATGGTTCCCAGGCCCTTTCAATTCCAAAAACACCGATGTTGTCCCCATATCTGTATTCATAGCCCTGGGAGGACCACCTCTCGATGACACTTTCTTCCGGTGGAGTTGTAGAGGTGACCCCAAAGAGGTGAGGTGCAAGCCAGCCGTCCATATAACTCCGGATGGGTTCTAATTCAATCATGACCCCAGGAAGTTCAAACCTTCTCTCTTCAATGAGAGCAATGGTTTCCATGGCCACATCGGTCTTCAGTTTAATGGGCTGGTATCTTTTAAAACGCTGTTTATCGATTTCTTCTTGAATGTCTTCGACATCCATTTCTAATATTTCACCGAGATAGCTTATCACCCTTTCCCGTTCGCTGGAGGGTATCTCTCCTAAAGAAACGGTGAAGCCGGTGCGGTTAGAAACCATCCTGATTCCCTCAGAGTCATACATCTCACCCCGGGGGGCAGTAACGGGCAGAACTCTCAGCATATTTTCTTCGGAACGCTTTTGGTATTCTTCGCCCATAACAATCTGCAGGTGGGCTAACCTGAAACCCAGCACTACCATAATTAGTATTGTAAAGGCGAAAAACAATCTCAAGCGCTTTATGATAATTTTGCTCATAATTTTCCCTCCGGTTTATTGAAGAGGTCTGAAATACTTTTTTTGGTTGGCAAAATAGATAAGCAGATAGATAAAAGGAGTTAAACAAAAATTGTAAAGGGCTTTAGGAAGGATGACGTTCATAAAAGCAGTATGTAAAGGGAGACGGGTTACTTCTCCAGAAAAAACAAAAACCAGCCCTTCGTGTAAAAACGTCATAAGTAATACGATAATCATCGGACCCAGCACAAAATCCCTGTAGATGTTTTTCTCTGAAAATCCCGACAGGTATCCGGCAATCATCTTGGTAAGTGCAAAAACCCCCAGCATGGGTCCGAAAAGGATATCCTGAAGAAGGCCGGCAGTAACCCCAATCATTGCACCGTCTCTGCTGCCCCACATGATGCTGAAGCAGATGATTACAATTAATAATAAATCAGGCTGTCTGTCGCTAAAACCGAAAAATGCGAACAGGCTTCCCTGTATCACTAAAGAAATAACCATAATTATTAAGATGTTCAGCCTGCCCATAGGTATCCTGTCCTTCTCGATGGGGCCTAATAATCAAAAGGCACCTGGTTTTCTTCCAGTTCCGGCAGGTCCTCCTCCGGGTATTCTTCAATGTTGGTACTCTTTACCACAAATACTTCTTCCAGCCTGCTGAAATTCACCATGGGTTTAATCAGCGCATATTTTAATAATCCGTACTCATCGTCGCCTGTTTCCATAACCTGTCCAATGACCAGGCCCGGTGGGAAAACGCCGCCCATTCCGGAGGTCAATACCACGTCCCCTGTTTTTATTTCGGCCTCCCGTAAAATGTTAATCATGCGGCAGTACCCGGGCTGCTCTACTGACCCTTCCACAAAACCAATCACTCCCGAATCCCGGGAGTCCCGGACAACACCACTGACAGCCCGGCGGGAATCGGTTAAAAGCAGCACCTTGGAGGAATTCCTGGAAACAGATATTATGCTGCCTACCAGGCCGTCATTATTTATTACTGCCATATCCCTGGCCACACCATCGCTATACCCCCTGTTAATTACAACTGTACTGAACCAGCCGCTGGGGTCCCGGGCAGTCACTTCCGCCGGTAAAAGACCATAAGAGCTTTTTTCTTTAAAACTCAGCATCTCCCTGAGCCGCCGGTTTTCCTGTCTCAGCTCTTCCAGTTGACTGCTTACTCTCTCATAATCACCCAGGGTTTGTTTCAGCTGCGCGTTTTCTACGGCCAGGTTTTGACGCTCCCGTAAATTCTCCAGAAAATCTCTGACGCCGGTGGTAACTTGATACACTCCATTCTGCAGGGGACTGACCGCTACCATTACCAGGTCTTCTACAAAGGTCATCCTTTCCCTTTCCAGTTGAGACAGGCTCATCAGGACAAGCAGGGTCATTATGATAATTAAAATTGTAAGCAGGTTTTTTTTCTTATAAAGAGGGGTAAGCACTTTTAACGGCCTTTCTTGCTAAATGATTTTTTTGGGGGAAATGGCCACCCTTTTTAACAATTCAATCTCTCCCAGCACCTTGCCGGTTCCCAGGGCTACACAATCCAGTGAGTTTTCCGTAATAATTACAGGCATTCCCGTTTCTTTACTGACCAGCCGGTCCAGGCCGTGTAAGAGGGCTCCGCCGCCGGTCATAACAATTCCCTTGTCCATAATGTCGGCAGCCAGTTCCGGGGGTGATTTTTCCAGGGTAATCTTTATGGCTTCAAGGATGCTGCTGACAGGGTCAGCCAGGGCCATTTCGATTTCCCGGGCATTAATGGTTTGTGTTTTGGGAAGCCCCGTTACCAGGTCTCTTCCCCTGATCTGCATGGTTTCTTTTTCTTTTTCTTCGGTAAGAAAAGCGGTCCCAATAACAATCTTGATTTCCTCCGCGGTCCTTTCACCAATCAGCAGATTATAATTTTTCTTTATGTGCTGTACGATAGCCTCGTCCATCTCATCTCCAGCCACCCGGATGGATTTACTGGTTACGATTCCTCCCAGAGAGATAATGGCTACTTCAGTGGTTCCGCCCCCCACATCCACAATCATACTGCCCGTGGGTTCTTCTACCGGAAGTCCTGAACCGATGGCCGCTGCCATGGGCTCCTCTATCAAAAACGCCTCCCTGGCTCCCGCTTGATTTGTGGCATCCAGCACGGCTCTCTTTTCCACTTCAGTAACTCCCGAAGGGACACAAACTACAACTTGAGGCTTTAAGATAGATTTTCTGCGGTACGCTTTTAATATGAAGTGTCTCAGCATGGTCTGCGTAACATCAAAATCAGCAATAACTCCGTCTTTCATGGGACGTATGGCCACAATATTTCCAGGGGTTCTCCCGATCATTCTCTTTGCTTCTTCCCCTACTGCCAGGATATCTCCGGTATCCCTGCGAATTGCCACCACAGAGGGCTCCCTTAGGACAATGCCCTTCCCTCTGACAAAAACCAGGGTGTTGGCTGTTCCCAGATCAATACCGATGTCTCTGGAGAAATATCTTAGTATGAATCTCACCTGAAAAAATCCCCTTTCTACTTTAATTAATACATTTGCATTCGTATTTGCTACCTTACTATTATATCAATCTTTTTTTTTCACAGAAACAGTTATAATATTCCAGTGACATCCTCTCAGGGTCACTAGACCCCATGGATCCCCACAGGTACCTCTAAATCAATCCGCTTTCCCGGAAGCTGTAATATCTTCCTTCCCCAATAATCAGGTGGTCCAATACGCTGACTCCAATAATTTCCCCGGCCTGTACAATCCTTTTGGTAACCTCAATGTCTTCCCTGCTGGGAGTGGGGTCACCGCTGGGATGATTATGTACCAGAATCACCGAAGCGCTGGCTTTTTTCACCGCAGCGCAAAAGATTTCCCGGGGATGAACGATAGAGGAGTTAAGGCTTCCAATGGAGATAATTTCTGTTGATATGACCTGGTTTTTAGTATTCAAAAAAACTGCTTTAAAATACTCCTTTTGGTAGTAGCGCATTTCTTCCATTAAGTAGTCCGCCACGTCTTTGGGGGAGGATATGGACCTGGTTTCCAGGCGAAATGAAGAAGCAATTCTCCTGCCCAGCTCCAGGGCTGCTTTAATTTGAACCCCCTTGGCCAGACCAATTCCCTTAATTTCCATCAGCTCTTGAATGGAAAGATTGGGAAGTTCCCGTAAATTCTCCGCCCTGGAAAGAATTTTGTCCGCAAGGTTTACAGCGGATGCTCTTCTGCTTCCGGTTCTTATGATGATGGCTAATAGTTCAGCATTGGTCACTTTATCTGACCCATACTTCATCATTTTTTCCCTGGGTCTTTCCTCTTCAGGCATTTCCTTAATGGTAATGTGGTCCCTGTTACCATCCATATTTCTTCACCTCTTAAGCCGGTTAAAATATTTTTACTCTTACGTCTGTTAAAATTTCTGCCAGCTTAGACAGTGGAAGTCCGACCACATTGAAGTAACATCCTTCTATTTTGTTTACAAACATTGCAGCCCGTCCCTGAATACCATAGGCTCCGGCTTTATCCATTGGCTCACCGGAAGCAATATATGCCGTTATTTCTTCCTCCTTTACCGGTCTAAACCACACTCTGGTGGTGGAGTATGCAGTCCTGGTAACATTTTTCTCTTTGTCAGTGACAGCCAGCCCCGTTGTGACCTGGTGAACATCTCCACTTAACTTCTTCAGCGTTAAGAAGGCTTCTTCGGTGGATTGGGGTTTTCCCAAAAGCTCCCCGTTTAACTCCACCACCGTATCTGCTCCAATAATAATCCCCTCTTCCACCCGGGAGGCCACTTCTTCTGCCTTGGAACGGGCAAAATGTACCGCCAGTTTTTTGGGGGACATTTGTAACGTATCGTCTTCATCGAACCGGCTGGGAATCACTTTGAAATCCAGGCACACCTGCCTGAGCAGAGATGCTCTCCGGGGAGAGGCGGAGGCTAATATAAGTTTTGACATCATGTTCCCCTTTATATTTTTCTAAATTGACTGAGGGAATGATTTACCGTAACGTTCTTCATAATTACTTTATGAAGGTACATGGCCGAAAGGCCCGTAAAGACTCCGGTGGGAACGGCCAGAAGCAGCAGCAGCGGCAGGTAAAAGGTAATCAGGTGAAACTGGCTTACCACAAAACTGGCCATCACAATCTGGGCCACGTTATGGGAAACAGCTCCCAGCACGCTTACGGTGAGAATATTAATCCATTTTTTCTTGTAAAAGATGAAAGCCAGGCCCATGACTGCGGTGCTGAAAACCGCGCCGCTTAGGCTTAAAGAGAAACTGACTACATTTCCCACAATTAGGAAACCCATAAAAGAACGCATCACCGACACCAGCATACCGCTTCTAAAGCCATAAAGCATGAGAGCCAAAAGGGTAATAATGTTGGCCAGGCCCAACCTGGCCCCCGGAACCGGTATAGGAATAAGAAATACCAGTGAGGATTCGATGGTATGAATCACCACCGCAAAGGTAATTAACAGTGCCAGATAAACCAGCTTTGTCGTTTTACCGCTCATTCTATTCTTCCTTCCTGATTAATGTGTCTATACTACAACGCTTCTCATTTTTTATGCCACGGCATAACAGGCAGGCCTAACCCTGCGGGAAGTTCATACCATTTAGTTGGTATAAAAATCAATGTCCTGCTGCTCATTGCTCTCAATTTTAACCACTACCCTGTTGGGCAGGCAGACCAGCATCTGCCCGGGCCGGTCAATCCACCCGGAGTGAATACAAATTTTATCCGGGCAGGCGGAGGAAATTACCCTGACTCTCCGGTCTTTAATTTCTACCACGGTTAACCCGTTTGACCCTTCAATCTCTCTCCGCAGATTTCCGTTGGAAACCGTTAAGGGAATGGATTCAAATTTCTCCCCATTCACGCTGATATTGACCAGGGTTTCTCCCCCCGGGGCATAATTCTGATAGTATAACAGGCCGCCTGCAGCAAGGCTCACGATAATAATCCATATTATGAAGTCGTAACGGGAAAACATTTTCTCACCTTATTTCTACGATGTCCTGTAAGCCTGAAGAAACATGGACTTTCTCTTCTGTATCGATAATAATTCCTTCTATTCCGGGTAAACTTTCCAGCAGCTCTATCCCCTTTTGGGGCCCCAGGACAAAAATCGCTGTGGACAGCCCGTCCGCAGCCATGCATTCCCTGGCTACAATAGAAACACTGATTGCTTCTGCAGCGGGATAACCATGGGAGGGGTCCAAAATATGGTGATAACGGATCCCATCACTGGTAAAAAACCGTTCGTAGTCGCCAGAGGTCACCACTGCCTGGTCTGAAATGGGAATCACCGCAATAAGATCCTGTCCTTCTCGATTTCTAGGAGACCTGATGCCAATTCTCCAGGGAGTTCCATCCGGCCTGTTTCCAATGACCCGGATGTCCCCCCCGGCGTTAACAAAGGCCGTTTCGACATCCTGGCTTTCTAAATACTGGATGATACGGTCCACAATATATCCCTTGGCAATTCCGCCTAAATCCAGTGACATTCCCTCCCGGGGCAGATACACGGTATTTCTTTGTTCATTTATGTCCACTTCTGTGTAATCAATCAGCAGCAGAGTCTCTTCAATTTCCTCCGGGGTGGGAACTCTTTGTTCCCCGGTGCTAAATCCCCAAAGATCCATCAAAGGAGCAATGGTAATGTCAAAGCTTCCCTGAGAAACTTCACCAAGATAGATTCCTTCCTTAATCACCTGCAGGGAATCACTGCTGATTTCTACCGGGTTTTCTCCTGCAGCCTGGTTAATATTATCCACTTCGCTGCCGGATATAAATCGGCTCAGTGTCTTCTCCAGCATCCTCACTTCACTGAAAGCTTCCCTCAAAAGACGATTGCCTTCCGCTTCATCTTCAGTAAAAACAGCGATTTCAAAAACCGTATCCATCAGCAGTTCTGTCTTGCTGAATCTTTGGATGCCGCTGCCGCTGTCTTCCGGATTTAATATTCTAAAAACAGCAAAAACAATGAGTGCCAAAATGATGATTACAGCCAGCACTTCTACCGCTTTTCTAAAAGTCATCCATATTCCCTCCGGTGCCTGTTATTTCAATGAGTATAGAGTGTAAGCAGTATTCCCTGAAACATTCTATTTAATAGTAACATTTAATTAAATATTAAGCAAG
>SKNC01000131.1 GCA_007120745.1 Bacillota bacterium | reverse complement strand
AGCTGTGAAAAAGTTACTTCCACCGGCGGAGGCTCTTCTTATAAAAATGGCAATTCTAAAGCCTCGCTCTCCGGGGAAGAAGACTATGAGGAGAAGCAGTGGGAAGCGATGGAAGATAAAGAACTTCAGGAAGAAGAAATAGAAAGTGCGGTTATAGAGGCTCACTTTATTGCCCAAAAAATAAAAGAGTTTACCGGTCATCAGGGGAAACCTCCTCTTCGCATTTATTGTAAAAAAGAAAAAATAGAAAGGCCTGTTACTTTCAGCGACGTAGTAATTCTACTGCGTTCTGCTCCCAACTGGACTTCCACTATCCTGCAGGAACTTCAGCATCAGGATATTCCTGTTTATGCACAGCAGAGTTCAGGATACTTTGATGCAGTGGAGGTGGAGGTCATGCTTTCCCTTCTCCGGGTGGTGGACAACCCCTACCAGGATATTCCCCTGGCAGCAGTGCTTCGTTCTCCCCTGGTGGGTCTGTCTGCGGAGGAACTGGCAGTGATAAGGTCTGAAAATACCGATAAACATTTTTTTGATGCTCTAAGATCTGCTGCCTTTTCAGAAACCCTTTCCGGGATCACCCGGGTGCAGACTTTTCTTACGCGGTTAAAGAAGTGGCAGTCCTTTGTACACAGGGGAGAGCTGGGGGAGTTAATCTGGCAGATATACCAGGAGACAGGGTATTTTGAACAGGTGGGAGGAATGGAAAGAGGGCGGCAGAGACAGGCGAATCTCAGGGCTTTATACGATCGAGCCCGCCAGTACGAATCCACGTCGTTTCGGGGGCTGTTCCGTTTCCTTCGTTTCATAGAGAAATTAAGGGATATGGGAGCAGACTTAGGGCCTGCTCCGGCCCTGGGGGAGCAGGAAAACGTAGTCAGGATAATGACCATTCATAAAAGCAAAGGCCTGGAATTTCCGGTAGTGTTTCTGGCCGGTTTGGCCAGGCAGTTTAATCGTAGAGACCTGCAGGGAGATTTTCTTCTCCACAAAAATATGGGGTTTGGCCCCAAAAGAATTGACATGGAAAGAAGAGTGGTTTCTCCTACCCTGCCCTTCCTGGCAGTGAAAAAACAGCTGGCCATGGAAATGTTATCAGAAGAGATGCGTATTCTGTATGTGGCATTAACCCGGGCTGAGGAGAAACTGGTTTTAGTGGGTTCCGTTGACAATATATCGGAGGAATTAGAACAATGGAGATATACTCCGCTGGAAAAAAATGAGTGGGGACAAAAGATGATTTCTCTCCATGCCAGGGCTTCGGCAAAAAGATACCTGGACTGGATTGGCCCGTCAGTTTTATGCCCTTTGATGGCAGAAAACTCAGAGGTAATTCAATCTGAGGAAGCGGCCCCGGAGGAAAGTCGGGAGCCAAACCCGTGGAAGGCTCACATATTGAGCAGCAAAGAATTATGCATCCAAAAGGAAAAGGTAGTTTTTCAGAGGGAAGAAGCCTGCCGCCGCCATGAATGGCTGGAAAAAATCAAAGCGGGTGAACCTGTCCCCGTAGCGGGAGAGAACGCAGAGGCCATAGAAAAAAAATTGTCCTGGCTCTATCCCTATTCCGGTGCCGCATATCAACCGGCAAAACTGTCTGTGTCGGAGATAAAAAATCCCGGATGGCCCCTGCCTTCAGAGGATGATTCCTGGCAGCAGAGTTCATTACGGCAGCAGACAGAAATGCTGCTGGGCATATCTTTATCTAAAGAGAATGACCTGAGTCCTGCGGAAAGAGGTACTGCCTATCATACCGTTATGCAGAGACTGGATTTGAAGCTTCCCTTTACCAGGGAATCCATCCAACGACAGCTGGTGCGGATGGTGGAGAAGGGGGTATTAGAGGAGAAAGAAAAAGATATAATTGATGTGGAAAAAATTCTAACGTTTTTCCAAAGCCCTCTGGGGGAAAGAATGAAAGCAGCCAGGTCCGTATTTCGCGAAGTGCCTTTCACATTATCGGTACCGCCCCGGGAAATTTTAAACTTCCATGAGGATGGAAAAATCTGTAATAGTTCATTTCATGAAGATGACCGGCTGGTAATTCAGGGGGTAATCGACTGTTTGCTGGAGGAAGAGGAGGGCCTGGTGATTATTGATTATAAAAGTGACAGGACCTCGGGCATACGACGGGAGGAGTTTATTGAAAAATATTACCACCAGCTAAAGATGTACGGTCGGGCAGTGGAAAGAATTTGGAAGATGAAGGTCGTAGGAAAGTACCTTTACTTTTTTGATAATGGTTTAATTCTAAACATACGGGAGGGGTAATGTATGAAAAAAACCATATATCTTTCCTTTGAAACCGGGGACGTTCACCTGGTGAATCGGTTCCGCAGTAAATTGAGCGAGGTTAACGTAGAGGCAAGATTTTATGACCTGTCCTTAAAAATGCCCTGCAACCCTCAAAATAATGAAATCATAAAGGCTGCTTTAAAAGAAAAAATTTCTCAATCAGACCTGGTGATATGTTTTGTCTCGGAAAGAACCGCTGATAATCCTTACTGGGTTCGATGGGAAGTGGAAGAGGCTCTGAGGCAGGGGAAAAAGATTGCTGCTGTAAAACTGCAGGAAGGGCCCTTTGGTGTTCCTGAATTTTTGGAAAAGAATAAAATAATTTTAGAGGAATTCAGTCCGGAGGAAATGCTCAGCCGTTGCAAGGAATAAAGAAATACTTCATATATTTTAACTTTCCCTGCTTTTTATTACAGAGGGCGGAACAAGTAATTACAGTTTAATAACAAAAGATTAAAGATATTTTACAAATATTGTTTATTATAATAGAAGGAAAACATTCTTTATTCGAAGAAATAATATAATGTAAAAGATGAGGTTATCACATTATTTTTTGGAGGGGAATCAGATGGAGGGAGTCATGGTGAAACGGATAAAAATCCAGGTTTCTAACAAAAAGACAGATCCTCGTTCTGATGTATTTGTGTTCTTAAATCTTCCAAAACCCATGTCTTATTATCGTGAGAATGACAGTGAATTGGATGATGTAATTAATGAGCTGAAGAACATGTCCCAGCTCAATAAAGAACTCAAAATTAAACTGGGATTAGATCAGAATCTTACCTGGTATATTCAATCGGTTAAGCCGGTGATACCGAGAAAAAACAAGTTGAGGTTTAACGAGTTTAATTACTTTGATGGATGTTACCTGGCGGAACAGTATTTGGAAAGGGCACAGATAGAGTATAACCCTAAGGCAGTGAGGGAAAATAATTACGAGGTTATGGAACAGTTTCTCTCATATTATAAACATTTTTTAGATATGAATCACAACAAAAAGTTTACGGCACAGGAAATTGCAGAAATTCAAAAGCAGCTGCTGGTGAATGCCTATAAGGATACCATAACCTACAGGTAACATAAGCTTTCTACCGGAAAAGTGCATCAGAGCACTTTTCTGTTTTTTTATAAGGAGGGATTTCCTATAAGTGAAGAAAAAATTGAGTACATGATTGCCAAACAATTAAGGGCCCGGGGAATTCAAGATGAAAGTGTTTTAGATGCATTTCGTAAGGTCCCCAGAGATAAGTTTGTCAGGCCTGAGGACGATAATTATGCCTATTCAGACAGCCCTCTTCCCATAGGCCACGGCCAGACCATATCTCAACCTTTTATTGTGGCTCTGATGACAGAGGCCCTGGAACTACAGGGGTCGGAAAAGGTAATGGAAATTGGGACCGGTTCGGGCTATCAGACTGCTATACTGGCTGAGCTTGCCCGCCAGGTATACAGTGTAGAAAAAGTACCTGAACTGGCGGAAACCGCAGAAAAAAAATTAAAAAAAATGGGATATGACAATGTTTTTATTAAAGTGGGTGACGGTACCAAAGGCTGGGAAGAAAAATCTCCTTATGATGCGATTATTGTAACGGCAGCCAGCCCTCAAATACCTCCCTCCCTGTGGGAACAACTGGCTCCTGAAGGCAGGATGGTGATTCCTGTGGGGGATAGATTTTTCCAAACTCTGCTGCAGTTGAAAAAAACAGACCAGGGAAAAATGGTGAAAAATAGTTTAGGAGACTGCCGTTTTGTGCCCCTACTGGGGGAAGAAGGTTGGGATTTTTAACGTAATTTAAGAGGAGTTTGCCGTCCTTTTGTAGAAATATCGTAAATAAGAGGAAGGAGTGACCAAATATGTCAAAAGCCAGTGAAGAGAAAATATTGGGCGGTATTGCTCACCTGGGTATCCTGCTGAACTGGGTCGGTGCTGTCGGAGCGCTGATTATTTACCTGACCCAAAAAGACAAATCCAGTTTTATCGGGGACCATGCCAAACAAGCTTTAGGGTATCAGATATGTGTTCTGGTCATATTCAATGTGCTGAATCTATTATTTGCCGGGCGTTTTATCAGTGGGTTCATGACCCGTATGCACCATGGGATGTATCCTTTCGGTCCAGGGTTTTTTGGTGCCGCGGGGCTTGTGAGTCTTCTGTTTTTGGCCGCCGTTATTTATGCCATTGTGGCCTCTGTCAATGCATTTTCAGGAAATAAATTTAAATACGCCGTAATTGGAGACTTTGTTGATGGAATATAAAGTTTCTCCGTTACTTTCTAAAAGACCCCTTCCGGTTTATATATAAGCAGGGGTCATCAAAGTGAAATGCATAAAATAAGAAATTAAGCCTGCGGGTACCCGCGGGCTTAGTTGGTGCAGCGATAATTTCCCCGGCCTGGAACTATTTTTTTACATATTCTACGATTACCCTGGTCTTTAATCCTCCCCGGAGGCTGAATAATCCGGTTACCTTCATTTTAAAGGGATCACATATTTTAACCAGGTCTTTCAGAATTTGATTTGCTGCATGTTCCTGAAGAATTCCAACATTTCTATAAGAAAGAAGATAAAATTTCAATGACTTTAGCTCAATCAGATAGTTGTCTGGAACATACTCAATTACTATTTCCCCGAAATCCGGCAGGCCTGACCAGGGACATACGGAGGTAAATTCTAAAGTAGAGACCTCTACCAGGGAATCTGTTCCTTTGTATTCATAATCAATTATTTCCAGCACTTCTTTGTCAATCACTTCGGGTCCTTCAATATCATATCTACGTTCCATGGGTATTTCCTCCATTTTAAAATTTTACTATTCCACCTTCCTCTATTCTATAATAACCTGCTTTTCCCTTCTCAAAAAGGGTTAATATATATTTTTCATAACAACTGTTTAACATTTTTGCATACTTAATTTTAGACCTCTACGAAAGGAAATATAAATATGTTTGTCGAATTAAGGGTTGTCAGGGAAGCTTCTAAATTATCAGGCAATTCTTTTATAAGCTGTGTTATAATGGAAAGGTAAGTTATTCGTCATAGAAGGGGCTGTTTAGTTTGGAATTGTTGGAAGGTGAAAAGGAAGTCATCATATCCCAGGTTTCCGAAATACTGGGTAAGCATAAACATAATTGTGAAAACCTTGTGCCCATGCTGCAGGAGGTTCAAAATCAGCTGGGGTATGTTCCGGAATTAGCCATGGAAATGATCGCTGATTCTCTGGAGGTTCCGGCTGTAGCAGTGTACAGTATTGTTACTTTTTATAATCAACTGCGCCTGAATCCCCCTGGTGACCATCAAATTAGAGTTTGTATGGGTACTGCCTGCCACATGATTGGAGGACAGATTATTTTAAATTCCTTCGAGAGGCGCCTGCAGATTGAGGAGGGGGAGACTACCGAGGATCGAAAATTCAGCCTGGAGCGCGTAGCCTGTGTGGGCTGCTGTGCCATTGCTCCGGTGGTGGTCATAGATGACCTGGTGGATGGAAAAGTTACTCCTACCCGGGTTGACGGGATTCTGCTCTCCTTTGAGAACAGCAATAATAATGAAGGGAAAAAAGAGCAGGAGCAGAAGCCGGTGGAAAGGGGAGAGGGGCAGGAATAATGGGTGAGAAAAAGAATCATGCTGAAAAACAATACCAGGAGATAAAAACAAAGGCGGAAGTAAAAAAGCCTTTGACACAAGATAAGACCGTAGTTATGGTGGGAACGGCTACCTGCGGCAAAGCTGCGGGGGCTATTGATGTAAGGGAAACGTTTAAGGAAGAAATAAATAAGCGGAAATTGAATGCCGAAGTGGTTGAAGTGGGGTGTATCGGACACTGCTATGCGGAACCCCTGGTGGTTATTTCCAAGCCGGGATTTCCCTCCCTCTGTTATGGTAATGTGGACGAGGGATTGTCCAGTCGACTGGTTGAAGATTATTTAGTTGGGGATGACCCCTGCTACGAATATGCACTGGTTGCCCTGGAGCCAAATGAAGAATTCCCTACTTTTACCGATTTCCCCCGGGGGATGTTTGAGCAAAAGGTGATTCTGGAACAGTGTGGATTAATTGACCCTGAACAGATAGACCATTATATTGCAGTGGATGGCTATCATGCCCTGGCTAAAGCGTTGGATATGGAACCCAAAGAAGTGATTGAGATGATTAAAGAATCCCGGCTTCGAGGCCGGGGAGGGGCAGGTTTTCCCACGGGGAAAAAGTGGGATTTTTGCTGCATGAATGTCCAGGACCCGGTCAGATATGTTATCTGCAATGCGGATGAAGGGGACCCCGGAGCGTTTATGGACAGGAGCATTTTGGAATCCAATCCTCACCAGGTAATTGAAGGCCTGATTATTTGCGGCTATGCCGTGGGAGCTTCTCAGGGATTTATCTACGTGCGCTCTGAATATCCCCAGGCTGTGCGGCGCATTTATACTGCCCTGGAACAGGCCCGGGAAAAGGGTCTTTTGGGGGAAGGCATATTAAATACAGATTTTTCTTTTGACATAGAAGTATTTCAAGGTTCGGGAGCCTTTGTCTGTGGTGAGGAGACGGCATTGATTCACTCCATGGAGGGGAAGACAGGCATGCCGCGGCACCGCCCTCCTTTTCCCGCAGAGGTTGGCTTCAGGGGAAAACCAACGGTTATTAATAACGTTAAGACCCTTTCTTATATACCCCATATCTTAAATAAGGGTGTGGAATGGTTCCAAAGTATCGGGACTCCTGACAGTCCCGGAACCGCTGTTTTTGCCCTGGTGGGCAAGATTGAAAATACGGGTTTAGTTGAAGTTCCCATGGGCACCACGTTGCGGACCCTGGTTTATGATGTGGGCGGTGGAATTCGCAATGAGAAAGAATTTAAAGCGGTTCAGATTGGGGGTCCTTCCGGCGGATGCCTGCCTGAGTCTGCGTTAGATATTCCCATTGATTTTGATTCCCTGCAGGAGGCAGGAGCAATCATGGGTTCAGGAGGCCTGGTTGTGCTGGATGAAGACGACTGCATGGTAGAGATTGCCCGGTTCTTTCTGGACTTCACTCAAAAAGAATCCTGCGGGAAATGTACTTTCTGCCGGCTGGGAACCAGGCATATGCTGGATATT
The DNA here is from genome assembly GCA_007120745.1 of Bacillota bacterium. Taxonomy (GTDB): domain Bacteria; phylum Bacillota; class Dethiobacteria; order SKNC01; family SKNC01; genus Contubernalis. The sequence goes on along the minus strand of SKNC01000131.1, from coordinate 18,804 downwards.
TTAATGAGAATAACCACAGGGCAGGGAGAGAAGAAGGATATTGAAATACTGGGTGATCTGGCCGTAGATATCAAAAATGGTTCCTTATGCGGATTGGGGAAAACCGCTCCAAACCCGGTTCTTACTACCCTTCGTTATTTTATGGATGAATATGAGGAGCACATTCAAGGAAAACGCTGTCCTTCTCTGATGTGCCCTGAATTAATAAACTTTTATATTGTTCCCAAGAAGTGCAGCAAACTGTGCAGTGCCTGCGTGGGAAGCTGTCCTGTGGAAGCAATATACACCAGGGAAGACGGTTTAAAGGCCATTGACCTGGAGAAATGCGTAAAGTGCAACAGCTGTCCTCTGGCCTGTCCACCGGAATATGATGCCATTATTAAAGTATCTCCCCCGGAACGGGTGGAGGAGTTGGAGAAGGAGAACGCATGAATAAAAAAATTTCCATTACTATTGACGGAAAAGAAATAAGTGCGGAGGAAGGCAGGGAGCTTCTGTGGGTCGCCCTGGAAAATGATATTTTTATCCCCAACCTTTGTGCTTTAAAAGAGAAAGACAGGCCCTCAGCCAGCTGCCGTTTGTGTTTTGTGGAAATAGAAGGGTTTCCCCGGCCGGTTACCTCGTGCACGCAGCCGGTTACAGAGGGCATGGTAGTGAATACCAGAAGCCCTGAAGTAGATCGACTGGTTGGCACGGCTTTTGAACTATTACTTTCAGACCACCGCCTGGGCTGCAGCAAATGCCCCAAGAATAAGGCATGTGCTCTGCAGAGAATTGCCAAAGAAAGAAAGCTCAAGCTGAAGCCCAAACGGTTAGATAAGTTTGAAAAAGACACTCCCATTGATGACAGTACAGATCTTTTTGTACTGGACCGAAACAGGTGTGTGCTCTGCGGGAGATGTATATGGGCAGACCGCCATATCGCCCGGGTAGGAGCTATCGGTTTTTCCCAGAGAGGAATAAAAAGGAAGGTTTCTACTTTTGGCGATAAACTTTTAAAGGATTCTCCCTGTATTGAGTGTGGGGAGTGTGTTGAGGTATGCCCTGTTGGGGCGTTGGTTTTCAAAAAAGATTATGGGAAATAATGGGGGGTGATTAAAGGAATAAAACTCATCATTCCCTTAACCAGGTAGTATATAAGGGTTTCTTAAGAATCAAAAGTTTTCAATTTTCTTTATATATGATATAATACTTAATATTACATATTTTTTAAAATAAGAGAAACCAAATATTAAAGGAGGACTTAATTATGAAAATATTAGTTCCTGTGGACGGCTCGGAATATTGTTCCGCGGCGCTGGACAAGGCCAGGGAAATTGCAGAGGCTTTTAACGGAGAGTTATTTCTGGTGAATGTACAAAAAAGAATGGTAACCAGGCCTAATGTAAATGAATTTGAAGTTTCAGAATTTTATACGGATGATCCCACTGTACTGACTGAAAAAGGCAATATTATTCTTGAAAAAGTAAAAAACTGTGTTGAGGGAACTCCTGTGCCGGTAGAGTCCTGTGTAAAGCTGGGAGACCCTGCGGATGAAATTTTAAATACTGCGGATAGAGCCAGGGTGGACATGATTGTTATGGGCTCCTTGGGGGCCACGGGAATCAAGCGATTCCTCTTGGGAAGTGTCTCCACCAAGGTAGTTAATCATGCCACAGTTCCTGTTCTCGTAGTTAAAAAGTAAACATTATTTGCCAGACTCCCCATAAATACATGGGGAGTTTTTTTATTAAGGTAGGGGTAGTTCACGAGATATAATCACAACAGGGGGAAATACTAAAGTTTTGATATCAGGGTAAGGGCACGGTCAGGAGTTTATGGGCACAAGGGTTTTACGGAGGCAATGGACAACAGTCCCCTGGTATAGTATAATGAATCAATATAAAATGGTCTTATACCAAAGGAGGAATGAGGTTGGCTTCTCTGCATATCTACGATACCACGCTTCGGGACGGAGCCCAAAGGGAAGGAATTTCCTTTTCAGTTTCCGATAAAATAAAAATCACACAAAAATTAGATGAACTGGGGATTTCCTATGTTGAAGGGGGCTGGCCCGGATCCAATCCAAAAGATCTGGATTTTTTCCAAAGGATTCAGGAGATTCCCTTAAATAATGTAAAAGTTGCGGCTTTTGGAAGCACCCGAAAGCCTGACATTGACGTGACTTTTGACCCTAATGTTCAGCAGCTTTTAGCTGCAGGAACAGAGGTGGTAACTATATTCGGAAAGAGTTGGGACTTTCAGGTCATCAACATATTGAGCACTAATCTTAAAGAAAATTTAAACATGATTTCCGATACCATTCGTTATTTGAAAAACAAAAGAAAAGAAGTAATTTATGACGCAGAACATTTTTTCGACGGGTATAAGGATAATCCTCATTATGCGCTGTCAACTCTGCAGGCTGCCCAGGAGGCGGGGGCGGATACCATTGTTTTATGTGATACCAACGGTGGCGTTCTTCCCCTGGAACTGATGGAAATTATTACAGAAGTTAAAAAGACAATTCAGGTGCCCCTGGGAATTCATGCCCACAACGACTCGGGAATGGCCGCAGCAAACTCTGTTATTGCCGCTCAACTGGGGCTCCGCCATGTTCAGGGAACTATTAACGGGTATGGAGAGAGATGCGGAAATGCCAATTTGTGTACCATCATTCCTAACTTAAAAATGAAGCTTCAAATTGACTGTATTGATGATGAACAGCTAAAAGGCCTGACCAAAGTTTCCCGTTATGTTTCGGAGATTGCCAACCTGAGCCATCAGGGTTCACAGCCCTTTGTGGGGAACAATGCCTTTGCTCACAAGGCAGGGGTGCATGTCAGCGCTGTCAGCAAGCATGGGAAAGCCTATGAACACATTGATCCCACCCGGGTAGGGAATAAGCGCAGGATACTGGTCTCTGAGCTTTCCGGGAAGAGCAACGTTCTCTACAAAGCCAGGGAAAACAATATCAGCCTTCAAAAAGACCATCCTGAAATTAAAGAGATACTGGAATTGATTAAGCGCCTGGAATATCAGGGGTACCAGTTTGAAGGGGCAGAGGGATCCTTCGAGCTTCTGATTTGGAAAGCCTTTAATTCTTACCGTCACTTGTTTGAACTGGAGGGTTTCAGAGTAATTGTAGAAAAGCGTAAAGACAGTCCACTGATCTCTGAGGCAACCATTAAAGTAAAAGTGGATGACCACAGTGTTCATACCGCATCTGAGGGGAATGGCCCCGTTAACGCATTGGACAATGCACTGCGCAAAGCACTGGAAGAGATATATCCGGAAATTCAAAAGATAAAGCTGGAGGACTATAAGGTTAGAGTCCTGGACGGTCAGGACGGAACCGGTTCGAAGGTTAGAGTACTCATAGAGTCCAGCGATGATAAAAAGAGATGGGGGACCGTAGGTGTTTCTCCTAACATCATTGAGGCCAGCTGGTTGGCCCTGGTGGACAGCATAGAATACGGGCTTCTCAGGGAAGAAATTAAAGCTCAGGAAGTTTTGGAAGAACTGCGCAAATAAAAAAAGACAAGAAAGACAAGGGGACGGTTCTCTTGTCTTCTTCAGGAAGTTTTGGAAGAGCTGCGCAAATAGAAGAAAAATGCACAAATGATGGTTAATGATGGTTCGGGTGATTCAAATGAATGTATTCAAAAGGTTATTACAATTGCTTTTCCCTTACCGGGTTTGGGTGGCAGTCTCTTTTGTTGCCGCCATTTTAGTGATGGCCTTAAATTTAACCATTCCCCAGTTAATTCGACTGGTTATTGACCGGGTTATCCTGGAAAACCAGCTCAATTTACTGGGTTTTATTGTGATTAGCGTAATTTTGGTGAGTGTATTTAAAGCGTTGTTTACTTTTGTGCATAGATATGTAATGGAATATGTGGCACAGAAAGCGATTTTTGATATCAGGAATAAACTTTATGTTCACCTCCAGAGGCTCTCTTTCAGCTATCTGGGACAGATAACCACCGGTCAGCTGATGTCCAGGGTTACCAGTGATGTGGAAACCCTGCGGCGTTTTCTAGACTTTGGAGTGATACACTTTCTTCAAAGCTGCCTTACCATCCTGGGAATTTTAACGGTAATGTTTATCATGCATCCTCTCCTGGCACTGGTTTCCATGGCCAGTATCCCTTTTTTAACAGGTACTGTATACAAATTTGCCCGGAAGGTAAAACCGGCTTTTTCCGATATACAGCACCAGGTGGCACAGCTCAGCTCAGTGCTGCAGGAGAATATTACGGGAATCCGGTTGGTACAGGCCAATACCCGTGAGGAGGGAGAGGCCAAAAAGTTTTGGGAACAGAATAACAAATTATTCAATTCCAATGTCTTCACGGCAAAAATCTGGTCTTTCTACCTGCCATTAATGCAATTCATTTCCGGGTTGGGTACGGCCCTGATTTTTTGGTACGGCGGGAGGCTGGTTATAACGGGAGAGCTCTTACTGGGGGAATTGATTGCCTTCAACAGTTATCTCCTGCTGTTGGTCATGCCGCTGCGGATGCTGGGCTGGGTTGTCAGCTTGATTCAGCGGGCGGTTAGCTCCGGGGAAAGAATCTTTGAAATTTTGGACTCTGAGCCGGAGATTAAGAATCAGCCCGGCGCCAGAGATATTGGTAAGGCAGAGGGTTTAGTCCAGTTCCGACAGGTCGGCTTTGGCTACCAGGAAAATAAAATGGTGCTAAAAAATATCAACTTAAGTGTGCTGCCCGGGCAGGTAACTGCCCTGGTAGGCACCACAGGGTCCGGGAAAAGTGCACTGGTTGAGTTGATTCCTCGTTTTTATGACCCGCAGGAAGGAACGATTTTGCTGGACGGCCGGGATATTAAATCCATTACACTGGAATCCCTGAGAAAGAACGTTGGGATTGTATTTCAGGAAAGTTTTCTTTTTTCCGCCACTCTGGCTGAAAATATTGCCTACGGAAGGCCTGATGCTTCGGAAGAAGAGATTATTAATGCCGCTAAAGGAGCCCAAATACATGACTTTATTGTTTCTCTCCCCCAGGGCTACCAGACAGTCATTGGGGAACGGGGTCTGGGTCTTTCGGGAGGTCAAAAGCAAAGGATTTCTATCGCCAGGACTCTGCTGGTGAATCCCAGGGTATTGATTTTAGATGATATTACTGCAAACATAGATGTCAGGACCGAGTTTTTAATCAGAAAGGCATTGAAAAACTTAATGAAAGGTAAAACAGTATTTCTCATTGCCCAAAGGTTGTCCACCTTGAGAAATGTGGACCAGGTTGTGGTCTTAGACCAGGGGGAAATCATTGAACTGGGAACTCACCATGATTTAATTCGGTCCGGCGGACGTTATGCTGAATTATATCGGATGCAGCTTTACGGAATAGAACCCACTGCATCGTAGAGGGAAGGATATAGACTCATGGACCTGCATATTCCGGATTTAGCTGACCAGGAAAAACCTGAAAAAATAAATTACAGAATTCTTTATCGCCTGATGAAATACGTGTGGCCTTACCGGGGACGGGTGCTGACAGCTTTTTTAATGATGCTCACTGCCACTGCCACCACCCTGGCCGGGCCATATATTATTAAGGTAGCCATTGATTCTGCCATTTTACCCGGTGATTTACGGCAGCTCAACTGGTTAACCTTACTTTTTGCTGTCACGGTTCTAATCAACTGGTTTAGTTCATACTGGCAGAACTACCTGATGTCCTGGGTTGGGCAAAGGGTTATTTTTAACCTGCGGCAGTCTATGTTTGAGAAACTTCAGGGATTGGGTTTTAAATTCTATGACAACCGGTCAACCGGTGAAATCATGTCCCGGGTGATAAATGATATTGATGCATTAAATGAATTCATCACCTGGGGGATTGTGCATATCGCAGGGGATTTCATCGTGCTGGTGGGGATTCTGGCAATCATGCTGTCGGAACACCTGGTACTTACTCTGCTCAGCATGGTCACTTTACCCTTTTTCCTGCTGGTGAGCACCCTCTTCAGAAACCAAGTAATTCAAGCCTATCGGCAGGTTCGCAGCAGGATGGCAGAAGTGAATTCATACCTTCAGGAAAATATCAGCGGGTTAAAAGTGGTGCAGAGTTTTGTCCGAGAAGACAAAAATGCCGGGGATTTTTCTTTCATCAACCATAATAACATGAAAGCCAATATCAGGGCTGCGGGGCTTTTTGCCATTTATCTTCCGGTGGTGGAGGTGGTAGGCGCTTTGGGCACGGCCCTGCTGATTTGGTATGGGGGCCGGGAGGTAATTCAAGGAGCCATCCAAATTGGAACTCTTTATTTGTTTTTGGATTACCTTTCCCGTTTTTATGCTCCCCTCAGGGATTTGAGCCAAATTTATAACAACTTTCAGTCGGCAATGGCTGCGGGAGAAAAGTATTTTCATATCATGGATACAGAGCCTGATATCAAGGATGCACCCGGAGCCGTCAGCCTGCCCAAAATACAAGGGAAAGTACAGTTTCAAGGGGTTACCTTCGCTTATCAGGGAGACAAGGATGTACTGCAGGACATCAAGTTTACGGCAGCGCCCGGACAAACCGTGGCCCTGGTAGGGCCCACAGGAGCCGGGAAGACAACCATGATTAATTTACTGTGCAGGTTTTATGACCCTAAAAAAGGGTCTGTGAAAGTTGACGGGTATGACCTGAAAGAGGTTCAAGTAAATTCTTTACGGAAACAAATTGGCCTGGCCCTGCAGGATGCCCTGCTTTTTTCTGGCACCATAAAAGATAATATTCGGTACGGCAGGCCTGAAGCGGACATGAAGGAGATTGAAGAGGCTGCCCGTTCAGTTTATATTCATGATTTTATCTCTTCCCTACCTCAAGGGTATGATACACCGGTGAAAGAAAGGGGCAGCAACTTTTCCATGGGCCAGCGTCAGCTGATTAGTTTTGCCAGAACTATTTTAAGAAATCCCAGAATAATCATCCTGGACGAAGCTACCTCCAGCGTGGATATCCAAACAGAAGTCAATATCCGAAAAGCAATGAAAACCATTACTGCGGGGAGGACTTCATTTATTATTGCTCACCGGCTGTCCACCATCAGAAATGCCGATATTATTCTGGTTATGGACGGGGGAAGAATTGTGCAGGAGGGCAGCCACCGGGAACTGGCTGAAGTGCCCGGTCTTTACCGGGACTTGCTAACTGTGCATAACTCCTTTGAAGAGGGTCAATTATTTGATGACACATTCCAGGTAGAAGGGCATGTCCTCTAACTCCTTACATATCAAGGACTGCTTCCGACTGAGATGGTTACCCGGGGAGACAAATCCTTAAGGTATTTTTTGATAAAAATAATTTAAATGGTGAATAATGATAATTAGAGGAAATTTCTTTTTTTTATAGAATACTTACTCTTGGGTTTTAATAGAAAAATATTCCTTACAGGGGTAGGAAGGAGTTATCAGGTGGATATTATTGATTTCTTACAAAAGATATCTACAACTCCAGGGGTTTCCGGATATGAAGACAAAGTGTCGGAAATTGTGATGGAGGAGTTCAAAAAATATTCCCACAAAGTTAGCCGGGATGTTTTGGGTAATGTAATTGCCTTGAAAAAAGGTCTCAACAACGGTCCAGATACCCCAAAAATTATGCTGGCCGCCCATATGGATGAAATTGGTCTTATGGTTTCCAAGATTGAGGAGGGTGGGTTTTTACGGATTTCTTCCGTGGGGGGAATTGACCCCAGAACCCTGTTAAACCAGGAGGTTTTGGTACACGGCAGAAAAGACTTGCCCGGGGTAATCGGAGCAAAATCCCCTCATATTTTAGAGCCTGAGGAAATGGAAAAGGGAATAAAGCTGGATAAGCTGTATATAGACCTGGGGATTTCTGAGGCCCGGGCAAATGAAATGGTCTCCGTGGGGGATATTGTTACAATACGCAGGGATTTTGTGCCCCTGGGGGAGAAGATGGCCGCAGGAAAAGCCATGGATGACCGGGCCGGGGTAGCGGTAGTGCTCCAATGCCTTCAGGAACTGCAGGGAATCAGACATGATGCAGATGTTTATGCTGTGGCAACGGTCCAGGAGGAAGTTGGGGTAAGGGGGGCCATTGTTTCCGCTTATGGGGTTGCGCCGGACATTGGAATAGCTATCGATGTATGCCACGGAGACATGCCCGGAGTTCCGGAGCACAAAACATCTCTGCTGGGTAAAGGAACTGTCATTACCACGGGGCCCAACATACATCCAGTAATTTATAAACAGCTGGTGAAGTTAGCGGAGGAATATCAAATTCCACACCAGAAGGATACGGCTCCCGGACCTACCGGAACAGACGCCTGGGCGCTGCAGATTTCCAGGGAAGGTATTGCTACAGGTTTGGTTTCCATTCCTTTGCGGTACATGCATACATCTGTTGAGCTTCTTTCTATGGAGGACATAAAACATTCTGCCAGGCTGCTGGCACGGTTTATCGCTTTCCAAAAACATGACGGGCTGAAGGAGTTGGTGGCATGCTTTTAAAAACGCTGTCCGAATCTTCGGGCGTTTCCGGGGGCGAGAAGGAAGTAAGGCAGTTCATAAGTCACCAGGTACGTCCCCATGTAGAGAACGTGGAAACGGATATTTTAGGAAACTTAATCGTTCGAAAAAAAGGGAAAAAAGAAGGCCCTGTGCTGATGGTTGCCTCACACATGGATGAAGTGGGCATGATGGTAGCGGGCTTTGAAAAAAGCGGCTTGATAAAGTTTTTCAAAGTGGGAGGAATCGATGACCGCGTGCTGCTTTCCAAAGTAGTCCAGATTGGGCCCAACAAGGTTCCCGGGGTAATCGGAGCAAAAGCCATTCACCTGCAAAAACCCGAGGAGAGAAAAAAATCCATTAAAGTAGAGGATTTGTGTATTGACATTGGTGCAGGAAGCCGGGATGAAGCTGAAAAAAGGGTACGTTTGGGAGATTACATAACATTTTCTACCCGTTATGAAGAAATAGGGGATAATTGTGCCAAAGGGAAAGCTCTTGACAACCGGGTTGGCTGTGCAGTTCTCATAGAAATATTAAAGCGAGAAGGTTATCCCTATTCCTTTTACGGCGTTTTTACCGTTCAGGAAGAGGTAGGGATGAGAGGAGCCGGGACCGCGGCTTACCGGATCAAACCGGATTTGGCATTGGCAGTGGAAGGCACCACCGCAGCAGATGTGGTGGAAGTTAAAGAAGAAGGTCATGTGACAACCCTGGGAAAGGGACCGGCTCTGACAATCATGGATGCATCAGTTATTGCCCACCGGGGTATGGTTTCATTTTTAATGAAGCTGGCGGAGGAGAAGGGAATTCCTTATCAAATTCGAAGGTTTACCGGTGCAGGAACGGATGCCGGGAGAATCGCTCTTACCAGACAAGGGATCCCCTCAGCTGTGGTTTCGGTACCCTGTCGTTACATACATAATCCAGCGGGTATATTAAACTTGAAAGATGTGGAGTACACGGTGAAACTGGTAGAAGAATTCGTGAAGAATTTACCGGAAGGAGGTTTTGACAATGAAGGAATTGATTAAAGAATTATCCGAAGCCTATGGCCCTTCCGGCAGGGAGGAAGCAGTCAGAAAAATCATACAGGGTAAATTAAAGCCCCTGGCGGATAATATGGAAGTAGACAGTTTGGGCAACTTGATAGTTCATAAAAAAGGGCCCGGGAAAAGAATTATGCTGGCGGCTCACATGGATGAACTGGGGCTTATGGTTACTTTTATTGACAAAAACGGTTTCTTGAGATTTTCCAACGTAGGGGGAATTTCACCCCATGTTCTACTGGGGGAACGGGTTGTTTTTAACAATGGAACTGCAGGTACCATTGGCTGCGAAAAGATTGACAGCATGAAGGACTTGAATTTTAAAAAGCTGTATATCGATATCGGCGCTTCTCAAAAGAAAGAAGCGGAAGATAAGGTGAGAATCGGAGATACAGCAGTTTATCAGCGAAACTGCCTGGACCTGGGGGGACGTATCATTTCCAAGGCATTGGATGACCGGGTTGGTTGTGCGGTGCTGATTCAGGTATTACAGGAGATCGAGTCCCCGGCTAACGACCTTTTCTTCGTTTTTACGGTTCAAGAAGAAGTTGGAGTCAGGGGAGCCAGGACATCTGCTTACCGGATTAAACCGGATTACGGGCTGGCGGTGGATGTTACCCGAACCGGTGATACGCCGGAATCTGAAACCATGTCTGTAGCTCTGGGTAAAGGTCCGACAATTAAGGTGAAAGATACCTTAATTATTTCTCATCCCCGGGTGAAAAAGCTGATGGTTGACGCCGCAGAAAAAGCGGGGATTCCTTATCAGCTGGAGGTCCTGGAAAGGGGTGGGACGGACTCCGGTGCCATTCACCTGAGCAGGGGGGGAGTACCCTCAGGAGTAATGTCCATTCCCTGCCGCTATATCCACACTCCTTCGGAGATGGTGGATTACCAGGATGTGATTCATGGTGTAGGACTTCTTAAAAATATCCTGGAAACGCCCTTGGAATAATTTGTCACCCAAAGTTTTCACGATAATTATTTCCGGCGGTTCGCTTTTTGCTGTATGGAACGGTTCTCTATGGACTCTTTCCGGTTATTTTTATGCGACACTTGAGAACTGTCCCAGCTGTCGCATTATTTTTTTCTGTTTTTTTATAAATATTTCTTGAATTTTTTCACCCTTGCCATTATAATCAAGTATGGAATGTATAAGTAAATAGTAACGATGGATCTGCCTGGAGCCAATGTTTGGACCGGGACAGAAGGAGCGTTATTGTTTTTGACGGTGCACTATGCCTTCTTGACTGGGTCAGGAGGTATATTTTTTTTTCTACATATTTATCCACAGAAAGGAAATGGCTATGAATTCTGTTGCTGTAGTGGGTGCCGGAAATGTGGGAATTACCCTGGGACTGCTGCTGAAGAAGAAGGGGTACGAAATTGCAGGAATTATCAGCAGAACAGAGGAATCCGCCCAAAGGGGCGCACAAATGATCGGAACCAAAGGGTATACAGGCTATTTCCCGGTCTTAGAGAAAGCCAATGTCATTTTTATCACCACGCCAGACCGGGTAATTCAGGAGACCTGTGACCGGATAGCCGGTGAGGGAGGTTTTAAAAAGGGGGACCTGGTACTGCACACCAGCGGCTCCCATAGTTCAGAGATATTGTCTTCTGCCCGGGACAGCGGAGCATATATATTGTCAGTACATCCTCTCCAGACCATTCCCGGACCTGAGGCGGGAGTCAGAAACCTTCCGGGGTCCTACTTCGCTGTAGAAGGCGACCGGGAGGGACTGCCTTTCGCCCGCAGGATGATAACAGATCTGGGGGGAAATCCTTTAGAAATACCCACGGAAATGAAGCCTCTGTATCATGCTTCGGCCTGTGTGGTTTCCAACTATTTTGTGGCAATTATTCGGTTGGGCCTCAGCATGATGGAGCAGCTGGGCATTCCTAAGGAAAGTGCCCTTAAGGCACAGCTGCCCTTGATTCGGGGAGCCCTGCAAAACATTGAGACCGTAGGAGTGCCCCAGGGGCTTACCGGTCCCATTTCCCGGGGGGATTACTCTACCATCAGCGACCATTTTACGGTGATGCGGGAGGAAATGCCTGGAATTGTATCTCTTTATAGTGAGCTGGGGAAATATACAGTTAAAGTAGCTTTGGAAAAAGGAAGTATAGATAAACAGCAGATGGAACAGCTGCTGAAAGTTCTGGAGGTGTAAATTATGAAAAAGGGTAGGGTAACAACCTTTGACCTGAGAGAAAAAAAGAGAAAAGGCGAAAAGTCAACCATGCTCACTGCCTATGATTATTCTCAGGCAAAAATTGTTGATGAAGCCGGGGTGGATATGATCCTGGTAGGGGATTCTTTGGGAATGGTAGTACTGGGGTACGAAAATACCCTGGCGGTAACATTGGAGGAAATGATTCATCACGGCAAAGCAGTGGTCAGAGGCAGTCAAAGGGCCATGGTGGTAATGGACCTGCCTTTTATGACCTACCAGGTGAATCGGGATGATGCCTTAAGAAATGCCGGCCGGGTGATTCAGGAGACAGGGGCCCAGGCGGTAAAGGTTGAGGGTGGAGTTGAAATTATTGATGCTGTTAAAGGTATGGTGGAAGCAGGGATTCCGGTAATGGGTCACCTGGGATTAACCCCCCAGTCTGTAGGCCAGCTGGGAGGGTACAAGGTACAGGGCAAGGATAAAGAAGCGGCCAAGAAAATGTTTGAGGATGCCAAAGCCTTAGAAGAAGCGGGAGCTTTCGCCATTGTGCTGGAATGTGTTCCCTGGCAGCTGGCGGAATTTATTACTGACAAACTGTCCATACCCATCATCGGCATTGGCGCCGGCAGGGTGTGCGATGGGCAGGTTCTGGTTTTTCATGATGTAATGGGGCTGTTTGACGAGTTCAGGCCCAAATTTGTTAAGCAGTACCGAAATTTGCGGGAAGAAATGATTATGGGAATTAAGGACTATGTCAGCGAAGTAAAAAAAGGAGATTTCCCCGGGAAAGAACATATATTTAATCTGGGGGAAACCCTGGAGGAGCTCCTGGAGTAGGGGTGTATGAATGGATATTATTAGAACTATACCGGAGCTAAAGAGAATCATTGGGCCGGTGCGCACTTCAGGGCGGACCATTGGCTTCGTTCCCACCATGGGGTACCTTCACCAGGGACATCTTTCCCTGGTGAAGGCTGCCCGGAGTGAATGTGACTTTGTGGTGGTCAGCATCTTTGTGAACCCGATTCAATTTGGGGTAGGGGAAGATTTTGAACAGTATCCCCGGGACCTGGCTTCCGATGCACGAATGTGTCAGGAGGAAGGAGTAAACCTGATTTTTTCGCCCTCAGAACGGGAAATGTATCCCAGGGGATTTGACACCCGGGTGCAGGTGGAGGAATTAACCCGGGGCCTTTGTGGCCGGGGAAGGCCCGGTCACTTCCGGGGTGTTACCACCGTGGTTACAAAGCTATTTAACCTGGTAGAACCGGACATCGCATATTTTGGGCAAAAAGATGCACAGCAGGCCCTGGTATTGAAAAAAATGGCAGCAGACCTGAATATGAATGTTACTCTAAAGATCATGCCCACCGTGAGGGAGACCGATGGTTTGGCCATGAGTTCTAGAAATGCTTACCTGTCTCCAGATGAGAGAAAAGCAGCCCTGGTTTTATATAAGAGCCTGAAGCAGGCAGAGGAGCTGATTAAAGACGGCAGTCGAAACGCTTCAAAAATTATCGATACCATGAAAGAGATAATCACGGGGGAACCTTTGGCACAGCTGGAATACATCGAAATTGTGGATACCACCAACCTGGAACATATAGATTACATGGAGGCTGAGGTTCTAATTGCGTTAGCTGTAAAAATGGGCCAAACCCGTTTGATTGATAATATCATTGTGGAGGTGCAGTAAAATGTTACGTCATATGTTTAAGTCAAAAATCCATCGGGCCACAGTGACCGATGCGGACTTACACTATAACGGAAGCATCACTATAGACAGTGAGCTTCTGGAAGCCTCGGGGATTCTTCCCTATGAACATGTTCATGTGGTGAATATAAATAATGGTGCCCGGTTTGAAACCTATGTGATTAAAGGAAAACCCGGTTCTGGCGAGATATGCCTGAATGGCGCTGCGGCCCGTCTTACTCATCCGGGAGATTTGATTATTATCATTACATATTCCATGATACCGGAAAATGAACTGGAAGGATTTGAAGTAAAGACAGTCCTGGTGGATTCTCAAAATAAAATCGTTAAAATAAACCGCGATAAGGTGAAAGTTCAGTAAAAAAAGTATAAATATTATGATATTATAAAATTATGTAACTTTTTTAAAACCAATTCCGTATACTGGCCTCAGGTCAGTATTTTTATTTTTTAATATTTTGGATTTTAAACCTGAGGAATCCCGCCAGTTTTTCTAAATTGTTGAAATAATCTGGCCTTATGTTATACTAAAAGAGGTTGTTGTGGGAGAGTAGAATATGCACAAGGAGGTGTCGTTATTTGCTGGACTACAAAAATAAGTCGGCATCTGTTCAGAATAGAGAGAAATCTAAGAAAAGAGCCGCAGAATTGAAGGAAAGCATCCGGGAATATATGGAAGCCCGGGAAAATATAGAGGTGGGCCTTCAAATGCAGGAGCAGTATCAAAGGAATAAAGAACAGATAAAAGATTATTTTGAGGCCACTGAAGAGCAGTGGCAGGATTGGCAGTGGCAGGTTGAAAACAGGATTTGTGACGAAAAAGAGCTTTCTCATTTTTTAAAACTATCTTCAAAGGAAAAAGAGGAAATCAGGGAAATAGGAACCCGATATCGCTGGTCGGTTTCCCCCTACTACCTCAGCCTGATGGACCGGGAGAATCCCCAGTGTCCCGTAAGAAAACAGGCTATTCCTTCTATTTTGGAGTTAAACGATGAATTTGGACAACTAGACCCCATGGCGGAGGATGAAACATCCCCGGCAGCGGCAGTTACCCGGAGATATCCGGACCGGTTGATTATTAATGTTACGAACAAGTGTGCCATGTACTGCCGTCACTGTCAAAGGAGAAGAAACATCGGCGAAGTAGACTATGGTACACCCGGGGAGAGTATTAAGGAAGCCCTGGATTATGTAAGGAAAAATGAAGAAATCAGGGATGTCCTGCTGACCGGTGGAGATGCTTTTATGCTTTCTAATGAAGAAATTGATTGGCTGCTGACAGAACTGGGAGAAATTTCTCACGTGGAAATTAAAAGATTAGGTACCCGGGTGCTGGTTACCATGCCCATGAGGGTAGACGATGAACTTTGTTCCATTCTGGAAAAACATGAAGCAGTGTATGTTAATACTCAGTTCAATCATCCCAAGGAGATTACGCAGGAATCCCGCCTGGCCTGCAGGAAACTGGCTAAGGCCGGTATTCCCCTGGGAAACCAGGCCGTGCTCTTAAGGGATATAAACAATAATCCTCACGTGATGAAAAAGTTAAACCAGGAACTTTTAAAGATTTCTGTGAAACCCTACTATATTTTTCATTCTAAAAGGGTCAAGGGAACTTCTCATTTTCGAACACCGGTAGAGGATGGAATGGAAATTATGGAGCATTTAAGAGGCCAGACCTCCGGAATGGCGATCCCCACCTTTATTATCAATGCTCCCAAAGGTTCCGGGAAGACTCCCATGCTGCCGGAGTACCTGGTTTCTATGTCCTCCGGAAAGCTGTTTATCCGAAACTGGGAAAAGAAAATATTTGAGTATACTAATCCTAAATCATAGATAAAAGGCCCCTGCGGCCTTTTTTTTTAATATTTGCAGGAATATTTTTCTAGTTGTCGAATGTAGGAGTTATATTTTGGAATTATGGAAAGAAGGGATTATCCTGTCCCAAAAGAAATATTGGGCCGCCCTTACCAGGATTTCCTGCCTGGGCCCCATAAGAATTATGAACTTGATAAACCATATGGGTACTGCAGAAAAGGCTTGGAACAGTTCCCGGGAGGAATTAAAACGGGTCCAGGGAATTACCCCCAAACTATCTCAAGTTATATTGGAGGAAAAGTCAGCCATTCAGGTGGACGAAAACTGGCGGGAAATCATGGATAAAGGAATAAAAGTGATTACTTTCCATGAGGAGGATTATCCAGAAAGCCTGCGGTATATTCATGCTCCACCGGCCCTTTTATATATAAGAGGAGAATCTTTTTCCCCACAGGAAAAGCGAATTGGAGTGGTAGGAACCCGAAAATGTACTCCTTATGGAAAAAAAATCGTCCAGGAAATCAGTACAGCCCTGGCGGAACAGGGCTTCACTGTGGTCAGCGGAATGGCATTGGGAATCGATACCCTGGCCCATTGGAGCACCTTGAAAGCCGGGGGCAGGACCACAGCTGTTTTGGGCTGCGGCCTGGATGTCATGTATCCCCGGCAGAACCAGGGATTGGCTCAGGAAATCGCAAAAAAGGGAACACTGCTTTCAGAATTTCCTCCGGGGACTTTCCCCCTTCCCAGAAATTTTCCCATGAGAAATCGAATTATCAGTGGACTTTCTTCAGGCATTGTAGTGGTGGAGGCAGCTGAAAAAAGCGGTGCATTAATAACGGCAGATTGTGCATTGGAACAGGGAAGAGAAGTGTTTGCGGTCCCGGGGAATATTGACAGTCCCTACAGCAGGGGCTGCAACCGCTTGATAAAAGAGGGTGCGGTGCTGCTTCAAGACCCCATGGACATTTTAATGGAATTGGGTTATGATGTAATTTATGAATCTGCTCCCCAGGAAAGCCCTCACTTAACCAGCCAGGAGAAAGACCTCTACAAATTGATTCAAGCACAGCCTGTACATGTGGATTCATTAAGGGATCTCAGTGGTCTTTCCGCCGGGGAATTAAATTCTCTGCTGACTATTATGGAGCTGAAAGGAATAATTAAGCAGCTTCCGGGAAAATACTTTGTAAAGAAATAACCATGCATAACCTGGAATAAAAAGTAAAAGATATGATATATTATTTATCAGTTTAATCATTTTGGGGGTGCATTTATGTATCTGGTAATTGTAGAATCACCGGCTAAAGCCCGAACTATAAAAAAATTATTAGGAAAGAAATATAAGGTGGAAGCCTCTATGGGGCACCTTATAGACCTGCCCAAGAGTCAATTTGGTATTGATGTGGAAAAAAGATACAACCCAAAATACATAACCATCCGCGGCAAAGGGGACATATTGAAAAAATTAAAAGCCGCCGGTAAAGGGGTGGATAAGGTATACTTTGCTGCTGACCCGGATCGGGAAGGAGAAGCCATAAGCTGGCATTTAATGCGGGCTTTGGAGGTTGACGAAGAAGAGCCCTGCCGGGTTGAATTTCATGAAATCACGAAAAATGCTGTAAAAGAAGCCTTTAAAAACCCTCGCAAAATTGATAAAAATCGGGTTGATGCCCAGCAGGCCAGAAGAGTGCTGGACCGGCTGGTAGGATATAAAATAAGCCCTTTGTTATGGAAAAAGGTAAAAAAAGGGCTGAGCGCCGGGCGGGTTCAATCGGTAGCCATTCGGTTAATCTGTGACCGGGAGGAGGAAATAAGCGCCTTTGTTCCCGAGGAATACTGGAGTATTTCAGCCCGACTGACTCCCCGTTATAAAAAAGACGCTTTCCTGGCCCGCTTTTGGGGAAAAGGGAAAGAGAAGATAAAGCTCTCAAACAAAGAATCAGTAGATACCATCCTGGAATCATTAAAAGAATCCCAGTATTTTATTAAAAAAATTAAAAAAACAGAGAGGAAAAGGAACCCTTCCCCTCCCTTTACCACCAGCAGCCTTCAGCAGGATGCCTCCAGAAGACTGGGCTTTACCGTACGGAAGACCATGACCGTGGCTCAGCAGTTGTATGAAGGAATAAAAGTAAAAAAAGAAGGCAATGTGGGACTGATAACTTATATGCGAACAGATTCCACCAAAATTTCTGACAGTGCCAGGGAAGAAGCAAAGAATTATATTACTGAACATTTTGGAAAAGAATTTTATCCACCAAAACCCAGGTTTTATAAATCCAAGAAAGGTGCTCAGGAAGCCCATGAAGCCATTCGTCCCACCTCCATTTTGCGCAGTCCGGAAATGTTAAAGTCACAGCTGTCCAGAGACCAGTACCGCCTGTATAAATTAATTTGGGAAAGGTTTGCCGCCAGCCAGATGGCCTCTGCAGTTTTTGATGTGGTATCTGTGGATATAAAAGCCTCCCATAATAATTCTACTTCAGATGAAATCAACAGCGGGGAGTCCCCGGAGTATATTTTCAAGGCCTCGGGGTCCGCGGCGAAATTTTTGGGATTTTTAGTAATCTATGACAACCAGGATAAAGAGGAAAAGGAAAAGCAGGGGGTGCTTCCGGAACTTCAGGAGGGGCAGGAAATCAAAATGCTAAACCTGGATCCTCAACAGCATTTCACACAGCCTCCTCCCCGGTATACCGAGGCATCCCTGGTGAAAACCCTGGAGGAACTGGGCATTGGACGTCCCAGCACGTATGCTCCCACTATAGGAACCATTCTGGCCAGGGGATATGTAATTAAAGAACAAAAAACCATCCTTCCTACGGAACTGGGTAATATCGTAGTGGATATTATGAAGGATTATTTCCCCAATATCATAGATGTAGATTTTACTGCAGGCCTGGAGGAAAAGCTGGACCAGGTGGAGGAGGGAGAATCTCCATGGATTGATGTGGTGGATAATTTTTATCTGCCTTTCCAGAAAGACCTGCAGAGGGCAGAAAAAGATATGGAAAAAATACAGATTCAGGACGAGGAAAGCGATGAAGAATGTGAAAAGTGCGGACGTCTAATGGTATATAAAATGGGACGCTTTGGGAAGTTCCTGGCCTGTCCCGGGTTTCCTGAATGCCGCAATACCAAACCTATCTTAAAAGAGACTGGAATCAGCTGTCCTGTATGCTCAGGAGAAATCGTGGAACGGAGAACAAAAAAGGGCAGGAAATTTTTTGGCTGCAGCAGCTATCCCCAGTGTGAATTCATTTCCTGGAACAAGCCGGTAAAGGAAAAGTGTCCCCAGTGCCAGTCGGTAATGGTAGAACGTAAGAACAGGAATAAGGTTACTCTGGAATGCATGAATAAGAACTGTGACTACCAGGAGAGCAGGCCCGGAACAAAACAGAGAAGCAGGTAAAGAAGTAAATGCGACAGCGGGGACGGTCCTCCATTGTCGCATTGTCGCCTAAAGGGAACAACCCCAGGGACTGCAGGCAGGTTTTCTTAGCGATTTAAACTATGTACTATATTGATAAGATAAGTAAAATCGGAGGGTGTTGAATTGAAAAATGAAGTTATAGT
>SKNC01000025.1 GCA_007120745.1 Bacillota bacterium | reverse complement strand
TAATTGGAAAATAAATAGTAATTCATTTTTAACTATCCGTATTTAAAGAATACGGATAGTTTTTTTACTGTCTTCAAAACGGATAAAACCAATGTTTTTGGTTACTATAGAAATAGCTAGAAACTGCTGAAGAGAGTATACGCAGTTACTTTTTAATCAACTATAAAGGATGTGATATGAATGGCAGCTGGCATGGTTCTATTGGTAATCATTGGTGTCTTAATTTATCTGGGATTTGCCCAGCGGATTTTAGACAGAATGGCGCTTACGGACAGACAGGCGCTCCTATTTATAGGGGCGATTCTGGTAGGAACATTTATCCCCGATATTCCCATAACTCAAAATGTAAGCATTAATATCGGCGGCGGTATCCTGCCCATTGTTTTAATTGGTTATCTTTTAGTAAGAGCTGATACGGTCAAAGAAAAGAGGAGGGCAGTGATTGCTTTAATCATTGCCACGATTGTAGTTTATGGAGCTACGAAAATTATTCCCACGGAACCTACCTATAATTATATTTTGGATCCCATGTATATTTTTGCACTGCTGGCAGGAGTGGTAGGTTACCTGGCAGGAAGGTCCCGAAGGTCTGCTTTTATTGCTGGAACAGGATCCATGATATTAATGGATGTGGTATCTCGTTTTGAAGTTGCCCTCATCGGAGGGGCGGGCAGTTTGGTCATAGGGGGAGCAGGAATTTTTGATGGAATTATTATCGCCGGCCTGATTGCCGTCTCCCTGGCGGAAATTGTAGGGGAAACCAGGGAACGGATCCAAAGGCCTGCTTCTTTCAACCGTGAACAGGAACATCATGAGAATAATGAAAATCAGGGCGATCATGAAGAACATCACAATCAGGGAGACAATCCTGAACACCAGGGGGGTGAATAGCATGAATAATATCTATAGAAAATTTACTTTTGCAGCAGTTGTTCTGGTAATAATTTTGGCAGGTATTTTCCAGTTGATGGCCTGGGAAAATGGTCCCGGTAAGGATGCAGTTTATTCTCAGGTCCAAAGGGCCGAAACAAGGGATTTTTTTGAACTGTTTAACCTGGATGAGACAGGAGATGGAAACCATTATACCATGGTTGATGAAAATGATAATCCAATCCTGAGGACGGCCAGGCATATTCATGTGGGAGACCGTTATATTTGTGGTGAGAACAAGTTGTATGAAGTTCATAACGTAGTAGATTATACTGCCCATGCCCGGGAAATTGAAAGGACACAGGCTGAAAGCGGTTTTTTCCGGGAAATATTCAGTGGAATTGGGGAAAGACTGTTTGTTTTTAATGTTCCTGCCTTGTTTCAGAGAGAACAAGATGGTCAGGGAAACCGGGTGATTGGTATTTACCACAGTCATGGAGCGGAGTCCTATGTTCCCGATGACGGGGAAGAGAGCCTTCCGGAGGGAGGGGGGATTCTTGATGTTGGCAAATCCCTGTCCTCAGCCCTGGAAGATAGGGGCATTACAGCTATTCATTCGGAAGAACCCCATGTCCCTCACGATTCCGGTGCCTACATGCGTTCCCGAAGGACAGCAGAAGAACTTCTTCAGGAGGAGCCCGATGCCCTGTTTGATGTTCACCGGGATGCCGTGCCGCCGGAGGAATATCTGGAGGAGATTGAAGGAGAAGAAAGAGTCCAGGTTTTAATGGTAGTAGGCCGGCAGAACCAGAACTCTGCCAGCAACCAGCAGTTTGCGGAAGGGTTGAAATCATCGGCCGATGAGCTGCATCCTAACCTGGTAAAAGGAATTCTTATGGCACAGGGAAGCTACAACCAGGATTTGACCCCAAGGGCCATGCTTTTGGAAGTAGGCGCTCATGAAAACAAAAAGTCGGATGCCGAGGAGTCCATTGCCATTTTTGCCGGTGTGATTGATAATTATTTATACGGCACTAAGGAAGGCAGTGAACAAATTGGCTTATCTCCAGACACCCGTGGAGGTCCTGGGGGTACTGCAGTCGACCAGGTAATTGGCCTGCTGTTTTTAGTAGCTGCCGCTGCTGCTGCCTACCTGTTTATCAGTACCGAAAACCTTGAGGAAATGAAGGCAAAACTTAAGAATTTCACTACCAGGGAATTTAGAGATATTGCCGGTGGGGCAAAGGAAAAAATAAAGAATCAGGATTATGACACAGAATTTGCTGAAGAAATCAGTCCAGAAGAAAATAACCAGGATGAAAGCAATACACAGGAAAATAACTCCGGGCAGGACAAAAATGAATCTAATGAATAAAAGCCCATGGTACAGATTTGAACCTGTTGATAAAACAATTTGTCACGCAGGCTAAATTATAAATCTCAGAGGTGAAAGGGATGCCTTTCAGTTTTTTCCCCATTGTCTTCGGAGTTATACTGGGTACCCTGGCCCGATACCTGATGTTAAAAAGTGATTACCGCCACTATCCCAGCTATCCCCACGGGATTATTACCCATATTTCCCTGGGTTTTATCGCGGCAGTTTTGGGTTCCGTAGCAGTTCCCGCACTGATGGCCAAGGAATTTGCCGCGGTTAGTTTTTTGGCCCTGGCTGCCCAGCAGTTTCGGGAAGTAAGGACCATTGAGAGAGAAATGCTTCTTAATTTGGATAAGTCAGAACTGGTTCAGCGGGGGCCTGACTACATTGAAGGGATTGCCAGGGTATTTGAATCCAGGAATTACCTGGTAATATTAACCTCTTTAGTGGTCAGTACGGTGACGTTGTTTACCCACTGGATTTTCGGATTTGCAGCCGGTGCGCTGGCGGTCATGGCCAGCAACCGGCTGATGTCCGGAAGAAGAGTAGGGGACATAGCCCAGGTCAGGACGGGAGATATTCAGTTTAAGGGTGCAAACGTATTTGTTGAAGATATTCACATTATGAATATTGGTGCAGATGAAGCCCGGGAGATTCTTCAAAAGAGGGGAGTGGGAGTAGTGATTGAACCTGTTAATGATAATGAACGGGAGACCCTGGGCAATAACGGGCAGCGCATGGCCATTGCCCATGATGCCGCCTCACAGTTGGGAATATACAAGGACGTAGATACACCGGAATTTACTCCCCTGGTTAGAAGGGATCTGGATACAGGCAGAATTGCCATGTTAATTGTTCCCATCGAGAAAGATCCCGAGTTTTTAATAATGGCGGTAAAAGGGGTGCCTGTTCTGGAGAGCGCTACGGGGAAACCCCTTAAATCCAGGGCCGGTAAACTGGCAGAGGATTAAAGGAAGGGTGAAAATCAGATGCAGGTTTCCATCAGCAAAGTCATTCTGGCGGCGGTTACTTTAGAACCGGGCAAGGTTGCAGGAAGTATTCCTACTTTTTTGGTGAATGAAAGGGAAGAGCAGCAGAAGATAGCACAGTATTTGGGAAGAATTCTGGAAGGTGTTGTTCATGACCTGGAAAACGGTGTATTGATTATAGTGAAGCATTAGGAGAGGTTTTTATGCGGGTGGTTTATCACAGCTACGGGGGAAGTTTTTCTTCAGCCCTGGCTGCAGGGATCCATACCGGTGAGCTGTCCGGAGAGCATCCGCCGGGGAAAGACGATATTTTGTCCTGTTCCCTGTTTCACCGGGGCACTCCTGGAAATCATGGGGTTATCCATTATGCGGGGACAGATGAGGAAGGAAATGAAATCTATTTTATGGGAAGCCGCAAGGCCTTTCATATCATAGAAAATGCTCTCCGGGGCATTTTAGAAATTGTAAGGGAGGACCCCCGGCAGCTGGATTTTGTGGATACCTTTCCCTTGAACAATCTGGAAATGAGGGCGGGAATTTTTTTATATCACCGCAAAATTATAACTCCGGCAGCCTTAGCCCTGCTCATCAAAGGCTCACAAAAAGCCTTTTTTGATTTTACTGCTCTTATTGATGACGTTAAATACCATTTGAGAAAAGGGAGATAAATGTATATTATATACCACTGTTACGGTTCTGCTCATTCATCAGTGATTGCTTCTGCGATTCACGTAGGGATGCTGCCCACAAATCGCATTCCCAGTTCTGAAGAAATAGTCACCCTTCCTCATTTTGACCAGACCCGGAGAGATGAAATCGGCAGCCCTTTTTATGTGGGGAGGGATGAATTGGGGATTGAAGTTTATATTTTAGGAATGGCCAACAACAAAGAGGTTTTGATAAAATCCATGGACAGCCTTTTAAAAATTTATCATATTACCGAAAACCAGTTAATGCTGGTGGACAGCCTCTCTCAAATTAACACATTAACCCGGATCGGTGGATTTTTGTCCAGGAGACTGGGAATGATTAAGATTGGAAGGCCCTTAACTATTATGGGGGTACAAAAAGCGTATTTCAAATTTGTTCATCTGGTAGAGGGCGTAAAAGAAAAGGTTAGGGAAACCATGAGTGAAAACTCCGGTTCCGCCGGGTAATTTGCTTGACACAGGTCATTTGATTGTAGGATAATGAATGAAATATGAACTCTTTGCCAAATATACCAGGAAGGTGCACAAGCATATGAATAATAACGGCTGGGAGATAAACCAGGTAAAGAAGGATTCCATTGCACAAGAGGTGGGGTTAGAAAAAGGGGACCGGATCATCTGTATAAACTGCCAGGAGTTTAAGGATATTCTGGATTATCGCTTTTTATGTGCTGATGAAGACCTGGAAGTAAAGATTTTGAAAAAAAACGGTGAGCAGTGGACTGTGGATATAGAAAAAAATTATGATGAAGACTTAGGAATTACATTTGACAGCCCCACCATCAGCCCGGTGAAAAGATGCAGCAACCGCTGTATTTTCTGTTTTATCGACCAGATGCCCAAAGGAATGCGCAGCAGTCTGTATGTGAAGGATGATGATTACCGCCTGTCTTTTCTTCACGGTAACTTTGTTACCCTGACCAACCTTTCTGAGGGAGAATTAGAAAGAATAGAGAAACAGCACCTTTCTCCTTTGTATGTTTCCGTGCATGCCACAAACCCTGAGGTCAGGGAAAGAATCGTCCGGTGTAAAAGCAGCAGAGACATTTTTTCCATTTTGAAGAGACTGGCGGCAGCAGGGATAGAAATGCACGGCCAGGTAGTGCTGTGTCCGGGTATCAATGATGGAAAAATACTTGAGCAGACCATAACGGATTTAGCAGGGCTGTGGCCATCTTTTAAATCTGCTGCCGTTGTACCCGTGGGAATCACCCGTTACAGGGAGAAGCATTTTCCTTTAGAATCAGTTACCCCTGCAGCTGCCCGGGAAGTCATCGATCAGGTGAGCCGATGGCAGTCTAGATATCTGGATGAATTAGGTGCCCGATTTGTGTTCCCGGCGGATGAATTTTTTCTGCAGGCCGGTATAGAGGTGCCCGCAGACTCTTATTATGAAGATTATCCCCAGACAGAAAACGGAGTGGGCCTGGTCAGGCTGCTATTGAATAATTTGCAGGCCTGGTCTAAAAAGGAGCTCCCCCAAAGGGTTTCCCCTCCCCTGACCGTATCTATGATTACCGGAAAGTTGGCCAAGCCGTATATTTTTGAAGTGGCTCGCTTTTTTGAAAAGGTTGAGGGCCTAAAAGTGAAGGTATGGGACATTGAAAATGCTTTCTTCGGAGAGAACGTGACTGTTTCCGGGCTCATATGCGGGAAGGATATCATCGATACCTTAAGTGATAAAGAGGTGGGAGACCTTCTTTTGATTCCCGATGTAATGGTAAAAGACGGAAAAGATATTTTTTTAGATGATTTTACCCTGGAAGAGGTTGAAGATATCCTGCAGGTGGAGACCAGGGTCATTGACAGCCTGTTAGAGAATGTAAATCCTGCTGACCTGTGCAGGAATGTAGGAGGGAAAAGAACTAATGGACCCCTTAGTAGCTATCGTAGGAAGGCCTAATGTAGGAAAATCTACGTTGTTTAATCGTTTGGCCCAGACCCGTTCCGCCATTGTGGAGGAATTATCCGGTGTGACCCGGGACCGCTTATATAGCAGGGCATACTGGAACGGCCGGGAATTTGTATTGATTGATACCGGTGGTATCGTGCCGGGCACTACGGATAAAATTGAGGAAAGCATTAAAATGCAGGCAGAGGCTGCCATCCAGGAATCCGACGTAATTTTACTGGTGGTAGATGTCAGGGCCGGGGTACACACTATGGATATTGAGATTGCTCAGCTTCTGCGGAAAACAAAAAAACCGGTGATCCTGGTGGCCAATAAAGCCGAAACCATGGACCTGCATGTTCAGGCGGGGGAATTTTATCGGTTGGGTCTGGGAGAACCCGTAGCGGTGTCAGCAGCCCACGGAATGAATACCGGAGACCTTTTGGATGCAATCGTAGAGAAAATGCCTCCGCCGGGAGAAGGAGGGGAGCTGTCCGAAGATGAAAATTTGATTAGAATAGCGTTTGCCGGGAGGCCTAATGTGGGGAAATCATCCCTGGTCAATTATCTATTAGGACAGGAAAGGATGATTGTTACCGATATTCCCGGAACTACCCGGGATGCAGTGGACTCTTTAAAAGTTGTGGGTGAAGATAAATACGTTTTTATTGATACCGCTGGAATTCGAAGAAAAAGCAGAATCACTGAATCTGTAGAATATTACAGTGTTTTGAGGTCCTTTAGAGCCATCGAAAGGTCGGATATTGTAGTTATGGTCATTGATGCCTCGGAGGAGGTGACGGAACAGGATAAAAGGATTGCCGGATATGGTCATGAGAAAGGAAAGGGAATGGTCATCGCAGTGAACAAGTGGGACTTAATTGAAAAGGATGACCGGACTCACAAAAAGTTTTTGGAAAATCTCCGCAGAGAATTAGCCTTCTTATCCTATGCACCTGTAGTATTTGTATCTGCCCTGACGGGGCAAAGAGCTCAAAAAGTTTTGGACCTGGCAAAAGAAGTTTCAGAAAAACGAAAAACCAGGATACCTACAAGTATTTTAAACAACTTAATCAGGGAGGCGGTGGCAGTCAGTCCTCCCCCCTCAACCAGGGGTAGAGTTCTCAAAATATATTATGCCACCCAGGTAGGAGAAGAGCCTCCTGCATTTGTTATGTTTGTTAATGATCCAAAACTGGTTCATTTTTCTTACAAAAGATATTTGGAAAACCAGTTAAGGGATGCTTTTGATTTCACCGGGACGCCCATGAGAATTTTTTTTCGGGAACGGAAAGGAAGTTAATTTTTCCTGTAGAGCAGGAGTATTGTTATTTATTTAGAATCAATAATATCATGACATGAGAAATTTTCACCTGTTGGAGGGAGGCTGTGCCTGTGGTAGTATTCTTACTGATTTTTTCCTACCTGGTAGGTTCCATTTCATTTGGTTATATTTTTGTGAAGCTGTTAAAGGGAGTGGATATTCGGAAATTCGGCAGCGGAAATACCGGAGCCACCAACATCATGAGAGTTTTGGGGCCCGCTCCGGCAGCGGCCGTGTTTTTACTGGATGGACTTAAAGGCTTTCTGGCGGTATATGCAGCCAGAACTCTAACGGGAAATCCCTATATAGAAATTGCTTCGGCTATAGCGGTGGTTGCTGGGCACAACTGGCCGGTATTTTTTGGTTTTAAGGGAGGGCGGGGAGTTGCCACCAGCTTAGGAGCGTTGGCAGGACTGTTTCCCGTAGTGACATTTTGGCTGATGGTGATTGGATTTTCTACCATAGGATTAACCAAATACGTCTCCATGGGGTCGGTATTAGGAGCGCTGTCACTGCCATTTTTAATTATATTCATGGTGGAGGGGGATAAAATTCCTTACCTGGTTTTTGGAACATTTTTAAGCCTTCTGGTCATTATCAGGCACATTCCTAACTTAAAACGAATAAAAGAAGGTACGGAGAGCAAAGTGGGGCAGAAAGTAACCATTGATTCTACGAAAAAAAGGTAGCTTCAGTTATTTTCCGCGCTTTGCGTGCAGAAAAACCGGCGGGAGTCTCGGGGTCTATTGATTCCATGAGGATGTCACAGATACCGGAATGAGACAGTTGAGAACCGTCCCCGCTGTCGCATAAGATATCTAAGGGGGTCAGAAGGAGTATTTATGGAAAACCAATTTGCAGTTATCGGCGCTGGCGGGTGGGGGACAACCCTGGCCCTGGTGATGTCCCGGAAAGGGTACCGGGTTACCCTTTGGGCCAGAACCCGGGAGCACTGCAGCGAAATAAAAGAAATGAGAATGAATGAGAAATATCTTCCCGGGGTAATTATTCCCAAAGAATTGAATGTCTCTAATGACCTGCAGGAGGTTGTAGAAAACAGCGGGCTGATGGTGATGGCTGTTCCCTCCCATGCTTTTAGAAACGTATTATCTGAGGCAAAACAATATATATCCAAAGAAGCTGTAATTGTCAGTGCTGCCAAAGGGATTGAGATCGACACTCTTCTCAGGATGTCTGACGTTATAAAGGAAGAATTAGGACCGGGCCATGTTTCTAAAACTGCCGTGATATCGGGGCCTAACCATGCTGAGGAGGTAAGCAGAGAAATTCCTTCGGCTACGGTTGTAGCCTCTCAAAAGCGCAGCACTGCAGAATTTGTCCAGGAGGTATTCATGTGCCCCTATTTTAGAGTTTACACAAACCCTGATATTGTGGGGGTGGAACTGGGAGGGGCCTTAAAGAACATCATTGCCCTGGGGGCCGGTATTTCTGATGGCCTGGGGTTTGGAGACAATGCCAAGGCTGCCCTGATGACCCGGGGACTTACGGAGATCAGCCGTCTGGGCATTGAGCTGGGAGCTGCTCCCCTGACCTTTGCAGGCCTGGCCGGTGTAGGTGACTTGATTGCTACCTGTACCAGCAG
The DNA here is from genome assembly GCA_007120745.1 of Bacillota bacterium. Classification (GTDB taxonomy): domain Bacteria; phylum Bacillota; class Dethiobacteria; order SKNC01; family SKNC01; genus Contubernalis. The sequence goes on along the minus strand of SKNC01000025.1, from coordinate 501 downwards.
GCACAGCAGAAACCGAAAGGCCGGGATGCTTGTGGGACAGGGGAAAAGCCTGGAAAAGGTAATGGATGAAATGCAGATGGCCGTGGAAGGGGTAAGGACTACCCGGGCGGCCTGCAGGCTGGCAGAAAAACACGGGATAGAGATGCCCATCACCAGGCAGGTTTTTGAAGTGCTGTTTGAGGGTAAAAGTCCCCAACAGGGAGTTTCAGATCTTATGCTCCGGGGGAAGAAGCATGAGATGGAGGAAATTGCCAGTCATCTTAAATGCCAGTGGTAAGACTCCAAAAAGGGTCAGGTTTTAATAATTCCCTTACTTCCAATGCATATAATACACTTCTTCCGTATAAATATTAATTACGGGAGAGGTGTATTTTTTTTAATGCATATGTAATATTCACCAATTTTTATCATATATATATAACGTTAAAAGAACTAACTCCTGATCTCCTCGAAAAAACCTAAAGGAGGGAAGAAGATTGGAGAGAGAAAAAGTAAACATTT
>SKNC01000001.1 GCA_007120745.1 Bacillota bacterium | reverse complement strand
GAGATTTTGATCGTTTCTGCCCAAGTGTTAGTAGATGATCGTCAACGGGGTTTTATGGCTTATGCTGATGGTATTACCAAATATATTTCTGTTTAAGTTCATATGGGTTTCAGCAAAGTTCAATTCTTTAGTACCTTTGTGCTGTTTAAATTTTTTGTTCAAGGATTCACCGGTTTTGGCATTTCTTATAATTACGTCATCCTCTTTAAAGTTCCGTTCAATTCGGTACAGTTTCCCTTGATTTTCAAATTCCAATGCCCCTTCGTAACTTTTCCCTTCCCAGGGCTGATAAGCCAGCAGTTCATAAGTAAACACCCGCCGGCTTTTATAGGGTTTTTTAAAACCAAAAAGCATTCCCTCAATAAATTTTTGTATGGTAGATTTTCCTGCTTCGTTGGGGCCGTAAACCACATTAAGTCCCTGGGAGAGCTCAATCTCCTTATCCTTAAACTTCCCAAAACCGTTTAACTCCAGCTTACTTATGATCACCGTAAGGCCACCTTCTTTCCTAATAGAGTATCCAGGCCATAATACATGGCTTTGTTGATAACCTCCCGTTCCCTTCCCTTTTCCCGGTCAATCTCATCTTTCATCTTCAAAGTGAATATGCCGGGAGCCGTATGCAGATTTTCCCGGATTACTGCCTCTAAATCGTAATCCGGATTGGTATAATCCTGCACCTCCAGATAAAAGAAATCATCTTTTAAGATTTCCTGAACTTCTTCACTGCTCAGGTTCAGTGAATCATCCTTCTCCCCGGTTATTTTTATTCGATAAAAATGGTTCAACCGGTCCTCTTTCTTCACAGAATTTCTTATGCAGCTGCATACTTCTTCTAATCCCATCCTGCTGGTGATCTTTACCTTGTTGTTTACATATTTTCGTTTAGAAATTGGCACTAACTTTAAATTTACACCTTTTTTCCCCAGGGTTCCTACCAGTACTCCATGGTCTCCTGGTTCAGAAAAATCTAAGGGCTCCGGGGAACCTGCATAGTTGGCAATAATTTTTCCTCTGCTGGGAACCCGGTGGTTTTGATGAATATGTCCCAGGGCAACATAGTCCGCCTTACATTCCCGCAGGTCACTTTCACTGATGGGAAGTGAAACAGACTCTCCCAGACAGCCGAAGGTATCCCCATGCAGCATTACCAGATTAATACGCTTTCCCGGCTCAATTTTCAAATCTCTCAGCATTGGATTTTTTATTTCCCACTGGTTCCATCCCAACCCGTGGATTCTGAGGTTGAAGTATGGCAGGTCAACGTACTCCCAGTTTTCCTTTAAAAAAATGTGAACATTTCGGGGCCAGGAGAAAGTCCGGTAGTACGAATCGTTCAAGGCAGGATCACTGTCTCCCGGTGTAATAAATACTTTGATATGTGGTATTTTAAAAAGCTTTCTCTGCATAAATCTTATGATTGGCTTGGTAGAAAACCGGTAATCAAATAAATCCCCGGTGATCAGCAAAACATCTACTTTTTCCTCTTCTGCAACCTTAATGATTCGACTGAAAGACTCTTTTAGTTCATTCCGCCTTCTTCTGGCCATTTCCAAAGAAATATCTTGACCCGTAAAAGCAGTTTCCAGATGAATATCTCCGGTCTGCAGAAATTTAATTTCCTTCATTGACCTGCACCCCCAGTATTTATACTTATTGCCATTTATAACCTATAAAGATATTCTAGGCATTTTTAATAATTCCTGCCAATTTCTAGTATTTTTTAAAAATTTTTCGACACAGCCGTTTTGTGCGAACAAAAAAACCGCGCAATACCCTGATTTTGCCAGGGGTTTGTGCGGTTTTGTTTTTTTTTATAAATTTTTTTAATTTTTTTACAATAAAGCGCTAAAGGATTACAGCGCCAGGCTCTGCATTAATGCTTTAGCCTTATCCAATGTTTCTTGATATTCTTTTTCCGGTTCGGAATCCGCTACAATTCCTCCCCCCACCTGAAAGTACACCCGGTTGTTTTTAATTACAAAGGTTCGAATTACGATATTCAGGTCTGCTTTCCCATCCATGGAGATATATCCTATGGAACCGGTATAAACATTTCGTTTTAGTCCCTCCAGCTCATCGATTATTTCCATGGCCCGGATTTTCGGGGCGCCGGTTATAGATCCCCCGGGAAATGAAGCGTAGAGAAGATCGGTAATATCTTTATCCTCTGGAAGCACTCCGGTGACGGTAGAAACAAGGTGGTACACCGTAGCATAAGCTTCCAAGGTAATCAGTTCCGGTACTTTGACTGTTCCGGGAAGGCAAACTCTCCCCAGGTCATTTCTCTCCAGGTCTACAATCATGACCAGTTCCGCCCGGTCTTTTTCACTGTTCAGAAGTTCCTCCCGGTACTGACGGTCTTTTTCCGGGTCGCTGCTCCTGGGCCGGGTACCCTTTATGGGCCGGGTTTCCACCACTTTATCAGATAAAAGAAGGAATCGTTCTGGTGAAGCACTGGCCACCGAAACCTCGCCAAAGTTCAGGAACGCAGCAAAGGGTGCGGGGTTAATGGTCCTCAATCTGCAGTACAGTTCGAAAGGGGTAATTTCCAGGTCTGTTTCAAAACGCTGTGAAAGGTTGGCCTGGTAAATGTCACCCGCTGCGATATACTCCTTAACCTGTTCTACTGTACTGCAGTAACGTTCCCGGGTAAAATTTGATCTTAATTTGGAAGTCAAATAATTATCTGTCTTTTCCTGTTTAATGCGGCCAACAGCAGGGGAATAATTCTCCCCTTTTTCTACCTGTTCCTGAATAAAACAGATTTCTGAGGAAAATTCTTTCATGTTTTCTTCCGCCCTGGCTTTAGCTTCCCCTTCTTTAGAAGAAATGCCTAATGTAAACAGGTATGCTCTATTTAAAAGGTGGTCGAAGGCAAAAATTTTATCGTAAAAACCCAGCAGACAGTCCGGCAGCATCAGGTCATCCATGCTTTTTCCCGGAAGTTCCTCGATGACTTCACCCAGCTCGTAACCGAAATAACCCACGGCTCCACCGCAAAAAGGAGGAATCTCCTGGGGCAGTGTTGTGACCAACTGGTAGGAGTTCAAAAAATCCTTTAGTATTTTAAAGGGGCTGCCGGTAAGTCTGGTTTCCCCCTGTGTTTTGTGCCAGATTTTCACCTGGGTTCCCTTGGAACGGAACAGGGCAAAGGGCGCTGTCCCTACGAAAGAATACCTTCCCAGGCGTTCCGGGTCCATCCTGCTGTCCAGGATAAAGCTGTACGGCTCATCTTTATGATGACAGTATACATCAAAGGCTGATATTGCAGGCGGCACTTCTTTTACGGCTGCGGCTGCTTTCAAACTGCACTGCACTCCTTTCACGGCTTAGATCCAGGAAATTTTGAAGAAGGTCATGTCCCTGCTCCGTCAATATAGCTTCGGGATGGAACTGAACTCCCTCCAGCAGGTACTCTTTGTGAGTTATCCCCATGATTTCTCCCTGTTGGGTCCAGGCGCTCACTTCAAAACATCCTGGTAAGCTGTTGGGGTCTACAATTAATGAATGATACCGGGTTACCGTTAATGAGTTTTTTAAGCCTTTAAAAATAGTTTTACCGGTGTGAAAAACCTCAGAAGTTTTTCCGTGCATGAGCCTTGGAGCTCGTACAACTTTACCCCCAAAAGCCTGACCTATGGACTGATGTCCCAAACATACACCGAGAATAGGAACTTTTCCGGTAAAATGCTGAATTAAGTCCAGGGAAATACCGGCTTCATTGGGCGTACAGGGGCCAGGAGAAATAATAATCTGGTCTGGATGCAATTCTTCAACGTCTTTTAAGGTTAACTGGTCATTTCGATAAACCAGCACTTCTTCATTTAATTCCCATAAATATTGGACCAGGTTGAAGGTGAAAGAGTCATAGTTATCAATCATTAATATCATGATTTCTTTCCTCCTTTCGCTGCACCGCAGGGATCGGAAATCTAAACTTAATCATTGTTGCTGGATAAAACGGTCAAAAAATAAAAACCAGTACATATACATGTACTGGTTCGCATCCCAGCAGTTCGCGTCCCTTCAGTTTTGTTATCTATATTAATAACATAGATATGCAAAAATGTCAAAGGAAACTTAAAATCTTCCAGAACGAATAATGGAAATCAACAACCAAAAACCCATGGCCCCAGCCACGATAAAGCCAATTTCGGCGATGGGTATTCTCCAGATAAAAGGATAATCTGTAATCTGTATCAGAAAAGACAGCCCTATGATTAAACTGGCCAGCACAATGCTGAAGGCCAATCGGTTCACCATATGATTTAACCTGTTTAATAATTTTTCATCGTATTCATGCCCCAGGGTAACCTTGAACTGTCCCCTTTCCAGGAGATCAAGCAGGTCAGAAATCTGTCTGGGATAATCGCCGATTATTTCTCCATAATCCTTCAGGTTTTTGGTAATTGTCTTTCGGAGATAACCTATAGACCATCTTTCTTTCACCAGCTCCCTGCCAAAGGGTTCAGCAATTTCCATAAGGCTGATTTCCGGAGCCATTCGGGAAATTTGTCCCTCTAAAATCATGAATGTTTTTCCCATCAAAGTAAATTCCGTGGGTAAAAGAATCCTGTATTTAAAAGCCAGGTCCATAAATTCTTTCATGGTATCCCCCAGCTTTATTTTACTCAAAGGACGGTCATAGTATTTGTACCTCATCCGCTCAATGTCCTGTCTCAGTTCCCGGCGGTTTATGTCAGGAGGGGTTACTCCTATGTTCATAAAGGTTCTCATCACAGCCTCAGTATTTCTGTTCACCTGTGCAATCAACATGTCCCCAAACTTATCTTTCATCTCATCATCAATGATCCCTATGATGCCAAAGTCCAGCAAAGCAATTCGGTTATTGTCCAAAACCATAATGTTGCCGGGATGAGGGTCCCCATGGAAAAATCCATCATGTAGAATCTGCTTCAGAAAGGCATTACTTAGTACATTGGCTACTTTGACCGTGTCCACACCTTTATCAGAAAGAGACCGGACATCATCCAGCTTAATCCCTTCGATATATTCCATGGTTAAAACTCTTCGGGTGGTGTAGTCCCAATAAACTTCAGGTATAATAATGTTTTCATTATCATTAAAGTTCTTTTGAAAAACATCTATATTTTGTCCTTCCACAATGTAGTCCAGTTCATTTAACAAAATCTCTTCGAATTCTAAAACGGCTTCTGTGAAGTTATAAAATTGGGACCAATCCGTATGTTTTTCAATTAACCTGGCGATATCCAGCATAATTTCCAGATCAACCCTGATATTTTCTTCAATCCCTGGCCTCTGGACTTTCACTACCACCTTTTTTCCATCCATAAGCACAGCCCGGTGAACCTGTCCAATGGAAGCGGCTGCCAGAGGTTCAGCTTCAAAGCTCTTGAACAAATCCTCCAGAGCACTGCCCAACTCTTTTTCAATCTGGTTTCTGACATCCAAAAAGGAAAATGGAGGGACCTGGTCCTGCAGTTTTGAGAGTTCTTTGGTGATTTCTTCAGGAATCAAATCCGGCCGGGTGCTGAATAATTGCCCAAGTTTAATAAACGTGGTTCCCAGTTCCTCTAAAACCAGCCGAACGCTCCTGGCATTATAGGTTTGATCCGTCTCACCTTTAAAATCCGGCTTCCTGCCCTTCAAGAACTCACTTAAACCCAGCTGCCGAATCAAAAAACCGAAACCATGTTTAGTTAATGCTCGAGTTATCTCCCTGTAACGGTGAAAATGCTTATAGCGCTTCTGCAGCCTCATGGGTCACTCCTCAATTCCTTTTACATTTTTGATTCCAGCATACCTTTTAACTCGTCAATTTTTCCCTCCAACCGGTTAATATCTTCTTTGGTTGCCAGAGCAGCCTGATCTAAAATCTGATTCAGCTCAGTCCTGATGGTGTCCTGTAAAATTTCCTTTTCTTTTTTTCCTTTCTCCATAAAGTCGTTAACCACCTTCTGGGCATCTTCCCTGCTGAGCTCTCCCTTTTTGACCATCATGTCCACAATTTCTTCCGCCTTTTCCCTGGTCACAGTAATGGCTCCCAGTCCAAAAAGTACAGTCTTATTAAATAAATCACTCATCATTATGATAACCCTCCTTAAAAAATCTTGATTTTTTAATATTATATACGAATTTCCAGCTGCTTACCCTTAATTATATTATGAAATATCCATTTTTCAACATTTCCATTGATATTTAAAGAAAATATAATAAAACCCTTTTGATTTACTTCCCCGATATAACAACTGCAATGCGACAACGGTGACGGTTTCAATTGTCACATTACGCAGCATTTATAAAATAAGAGGACAATAAAGTTTATTATGTCATCTGCAATTAGATAAAAACCGAATAAAAACAGGATACAAATACTGTATCCTGTATAAAATTTGTTGAATAATTCATTTATTAAAATTACCATTAAGGGATTAAATAACTACCAGGTTGTCCCGGTGAATCACTTCGCTCTCCCCTTCTACCCCCAAAGCATTGAGGATTTCTGAGGATTTTAGTCCTTTAATTTTTAATAAATCCCTGGCGGGATAATTAACCAGGCCCCGGGCAAATACAATACCGTCCTCATCGGCGATACAAACTGTCTCCCCGCGATCAAAGTTTCCCTGTACCTCTATTACACCACTGGGCAGAAGGCTTTTTCCATCCCTGACCACTGCCCTCTTGGCACCGGAATCAACCCATATGGTTCCCTGCACGGTTAAACCGAAGGCAATCCATCTTTTTCGGCTGTGCATAGGCTTTTTCTTGGGCAAAAAAAGGGTACCTGACTTCTTACCGTCTATTATGTCATGAATTATGTCCGGCCTTTGCCCGTTGGCAATTACCATGGGGACTCCCGAGCACACTGCAATTTTTGCCGCCTGCAGTTTTGCCTTCATCCCACCGGTTCCCAAAGATCCACAAGTGCTGGCAGCTAATTTCTCTATTTCTTCGGTGATTTCAGGCACCACAGTAATGAGCTCCGCCCCGGAATCCTTGTGGGGATTGGCTGTATAAAAGCCGTCAATATCTGAAAGGTTAATCAATAAATCCGCATCGATTAGACTGGCTACCAGGGCAGAAAGATTATCATTGTCTCCAAACTCAATTTCATCCACGGAAACCGTGTCATTTTCATTAATGATGGGAATGACTCCAAATTTTAAAAGGGTGGTCAGGGTATTTCGGGCATTTACATAACGCCGACGGTTCACCAGGTCATCCCGGGTCAAAAGAAGCTGGGCTACCGTATGCCCGTATTCCGAGAATACTTTTTCATACACCTGAATCAGCATTCCCTGCCCTACCGCAGCAATGGCCTGTTTTTCCGGAGTTGTTTTGGGCTTCTTTTTTAATCCCAATTTCCCCAATCCTGCACCAATGGCGCCGGAGGACACCAGCAGCACTTCTTTTCCCTGATTTTTTAAATCCGCCAGTTCCCGCACTATTCTCTCAATATAATTTAAGTTTAATTTCCCATTGGAATAGGTTAAGGTGGAGGTCCCAACTTTAACCATTATGATTTTTGCTTTTTTTAGTTGTTTCCTAAAGTTTTCTTCCACCTTACTCTTTCCTTTCTTTCTTCAACTCTTTTTCCTTTCCCAATTCTTTGGATCTCTTGGTAGCAGACTCTACCGCTTTTATAACAGTTCCCCGAAATCCTCTTTTTTCCAGGGCAGAAATACCGGCAATAGTAGTGCCGCCTGGCGAAGCCACTTTATCTTTTAATACAGAAGGGTGTTCTCCCGTCTGAAGCACCATCTCTGATGCCCCTGATAGAGTTTGTGCGGCCAAAAGCAGTGCTTTATCCCTGGGTAAACCCATCTTAACTCCACCGTCCGCCAGGGCATCTATAAACATAAATGCGTAGGCCGGGCCGCTTCCGCTGAGCCCGGTAGCGGCATCCATTAATTCTTCTTCCAGGACAACCACTTTCCCTAAGGCCTCCATAAGACTATTTACAAAGCCCAGCTCATTCTCATCCACGTTCATACCTGGGGAGACCACAGTCATTCCTTTTCCAATCAAGCAGGGAGTATTAGGCATCAGCCGGATTATTTTTTTATTCTCACCGACACCTTTCTCAATTTGCTCTATAGAAATACCGGCAGCTACAGAAATCAAAACATGGCGTTCTGTAAGGCTTTCTTTTATATTTTCCAGCACCCCGGGCATGTCCACAGGCTTCACCGCTAAAAATACCAGCCGGGGAGCATCTAATACTTGTTTCATTTCCGCAGCAGCAGTTACTTTAAACTGCTTGATCATTTCGTCAGTTTTTTCAGGCAGTACATCCCAAACCATGACATCTGCAGGGTGTACTAAAGAGCTATGTATAATTCCATTTAATAAAGAGACACCCATTACCCCGCATCCGATCAATCCTATTTTGTATCTGTTCAAAGATAACTCCCCTTTATACAAAATTACAAAAAAAAGATAAAAACACTCGTAAATATTGTATTATAAAGCCCCGAATTTTGCAAGAAATACGGGATATTCCGTGCCTTCCCTTATTTGAAATATAAAGGCGAACAAGGCAAAAATAAATGCAATTACAGTCCTTCTAAAGAGTAATATATGTAAATAATATCCCTCTATAAATGAATAATACCTGCCCAAAAACCCTTTATTAACGGGTCGGCAGGTACATAAAAATGGCAGGGGTGACAGGACTCGAACCTGCAGCCAACGGTTTTGGAGTTAGGTTAAGCGGCATTTGCTAATTATTGTAATGTGCTGGAAAGCCCGGTTTTATGGGCTTTTTTATTTTTAGCGTTGTAAATAATTAGGGGGATTTTTGCATTTTTTTGTTTCTTGTGTCCCCAATTTGTCCCCAATTATTTTCCCGCTTCCTTTGAGAAAAATACTTCCATTTTGTCAGCCGCTTCTTTGTCTGTCCGCTTCAATGCGTGAGTATAAATATTGATTGTGGTTGACCTGTCAGAGTGTCCCAGGCGACTGCTCAGCGCTACAATGTTGAGGCCCTGGCCTATCAGCAGGGTTGCAGCGGTGTGCCTCAGGCCGTGGAAGTTCAAGTGGGGCAAGTTATGGCGCTTTAAGAACTTCGGGAACCAGTTAGAAAGGGTGTCCGGGTGCATTGGCTGGCCGTCCCAGGTAGTAAAAAGTCTCTCTGAACCCTGCCATATGTTACCGAGTTTCATTTTATCCTCTAAGTGGTGGGCCTTATATTTCCTCAATAGGACCATGACGGAAGCGGGAATTGAGATAACCCGTTCAGATGATTCATTCTTCGGTGACTTCGTGAAGCTTCCCTGACCGGGG
>SKNC01000007.1 GCA_007120745.1 Bacillota bacterium | reverse complement strand
GGGGGTGGGGCATTTTCCGGAAAAGACCCCACGAAAGTAGACCGTTCCGGCTCTTATGCCGCTCGATATGTAGCAAAAAACATCGTAGCTGCGGGGCTGGCTCACCGCTGTGAGGTTCAGATTGCTTATGCCATAGGAATCGCCCGTCCGGTTTCCATCATGGTAGATACCTTTGGCACCAATGTAATCAGCGAGGAAAAAATAATATCCCTGGTAAAGAACCATTTTGATTTAAGGCCGGGGGCAATTATTCGGGACCTGGAACTGCGCAGGCCTATTTACAGGCCCATTTCTGCCTATGGACATTTTGGCCGGGAAGAACTTGACCTTACCTGGGAAAAGACAGATAAGGCTGAACTACTAAGAGATGAGGCCAATGTAAAATAATTTCAAAAATATACAAAGATTTGGCGATTAATGTCGTAAAAGGAAGGAAATTTCACAGTCTTTCTAGAACTATACAATAGTTAATTACAATATTGTATAGTTATTGGTCGGGAGGAAATATTATGCAGCCTGTAGGTATTTTTATAGCAGACAGTCATTCGCTTTTTCAAATAGGGCTGCGTAAGATATTTGAAAAGGAAAGCAGCATAATAATTGTTGGCTCCGCCGTGAATGCCCTGGAGTTAATGCAGCGCATTGAAAGCAGCAGCCCTGACATGCTTTTCCTGGACCTGAATTTTCCTGGCATGGAACATTATGGTGTCATGAAGCAGCTGTTAAAGAAATACCCGGATATTAAAGTAGTAGTCATGGGAATCCAGAAGAAGGATCCCCGGCTGGTACAGGCTGTTCATGAAGGGGCCGTTGGGTTTGTCCTGAAAAGCATTGAACCCTCCCTTTTAATAAAGAAAATTAAGAGTATCTGGATCAGGCCCGGGAGTAACGGGCAGAAGAAATTAACAAAAAGAGAAATTGAGATTCTAAATTTGATGGCCCAGGGGAATGCCAATAAGGACATTGCCCGGTCTTTATTTATCAGTGAAAAAACGGTAAAAAACCATGTAAGCAATATATTTAAAAAGCTGGAAGTTGAGGATAGAACACAGGCGGTTATTCAGGCCGCCAAACGGAGCCTTGTGGTAATATAGATTTTTTTCTTAATTATTATGATTTATATCAAAATTAAACATATATTCGCTGTTTTTTTAGCGCATTCTTTTAAAAAAATACGCAGTAAGAAAGATTTATTCGCTGAAATTTACCCATTTCAGCGTTTTTTTATTTTCCCTAATCCGTTTATAATGAAGGTGCTCTCGAGAGCTTGGGAAGGAGGTGTTTTGAATGCCGTTACAGGCAATTCCCGGATATTCACGGATTCAGCTGAGGCTTCAGGTGGGTACTCCTGAAAACCCGGCGTACCGTACCAGAACCTATGGTAACGTTAAAGCTGGCAGCCCCGACCAGGACGTTTATGATGTGGCATCAGCCGTGGGAGGTCTTCAGCAGTATGATGTGGATAAAATTATCCGAGTCAACGAGGTTGAATTAATTGATGCCTAAATGAAAGTAAAATGCCGTAAAGATATATTGAGGGGGAGGTGAATGCCTTGAGTGTAGTGAAAACACTTCAGTTAAATTTTCGAAATGAAGAGGGGAGACCGGTTAGCATTAGTGTATCCAATCCCGTGGAACCCGTGGATGCCCAGGCTGTGGAAGCTGCCATGGAAACAATTTCTCAAAAAAACATTTTTGTGACTACCGGGGGAGATATTACAGATAAAGTATCTGCCAGGCTTATTTCCAGAGAAGTTTCCGATGTCGTAGTGTTTTAAAAGGAGGGGCCACCCCCCTCCTACATAGGTAAAGATGACAAAACGCTTGTTCTTTTCCATTTATTTCGTTACAATAGGAGTGTAAAAATATGGTCCTCTGGACCCAGGCAGCAGTAATTTAACGGGAAAAGGCTGTGATTAAATTGCCGGTGATTGAAGGAACCCTGGAGCGAATTACATACCGAAATGAAGAGAATGATTTCACCGTGGCTAAATTGATGCCTTCAGACAGAGGGCAGCTGGTTACCATAGTGGGGGTGTTTCCTGCAGTGTCTACCGGAGAATCTTTAAAACTGGAAGGGCAGTGGGTGACCAATCCTAAGTATGGTAAGCAATTTAAGGTGGAGGGTTTTGAGACCATTATTCCCAAAACACTGGCGGGAATAGAGAGATACCTGGGTTCCGGATGCATAAAAGGAATTGGTTCAGTTACTGCGAAAAGGCTGGTTTCCTTTTTCGGTCTGGAGGTATTAGAGATAATTGAAAAACACCCGGACCGCTTGTGCCAGGTGGAGGGGATTGGCGAGAAAAAGGCAGAAATGATCTCCCGGGGATATGAGGAGCAGAGGGACATTCGGGAAATCATGATTTTTCTTCAGGCTCATGAGGTTACCCCGGGGTTGGCCGTAAAAATTTATCGTCATTACGGCAGGGATACGTTGAAAACGATTCGGGGAAACCCGTACAGGCTGGCAGAATTAACGGGAATTGGCTTTAAAACCGCTGATAAAATTGCCCTTAAACTGGGGATGGATCCCCGTTCCCCTCAACGGGTAAAGGCTGCCGTACAATTTGTATTATGGGAGGGAGCTTCGGATGGCCATGTTTTTCTGCCGGAGGAAGATGTTTTTGGGAAAATTAAGGAACTTTTTTCTCAGGAGGAAATAGATATACCTTTAGTATCAGAACAGATTCAGGCACTGGTAAAAGAAAAGGAAGTTTTTATAGAGACGGAGCCTGGGGGGCAGGAAAAACTGATTTACCTGGCTCCATTTTTTCATGCCGAAAGAGGAGTGGCCCGCAGATTTTTGGACCTCCGGTCCTGGCAGCAGAGTTTGAATCAGACCGGAGAAATGTCAAAATTAGACGAAGAGTATAAATTAACTCCACAGCAGTATCAGGCTCTCAGCAAGGCTCTGGAGGAGGGCGTATTAATTATTACCGGAGGTCCGGGGACAGGGAAGACCACTACCATTAAAGCATTAATCCATCTTTTTGAAAAGAATAATATTCAGGTAATGCTGTCGGCTCCCACCGGAAGAGCTGCGCGGCGCATGTCTGAAGCAGCCGGCAGGGAAGCCAAAACCATCCACCGTCTTTTAGAATACAGCTACCAGGAGGGGGAGTTCCGTTTCGTAAAGAATGAGGAAAACCCGCTGAAAACAGAAGCATTAATTGTAGATGAAGTTTCCATGGTAGATCTCCTTCTCATGTACAACCTGTTAAAGGCACTGCCGGTGGGATGCAAATTAATTCTGGTGGGGGATATGGATCAGCTTCCCTCAGTTGGGGCGGGAAATGTTCTGCGCAGCCTGATTGGTTCCGGAGTGATACCGGTGGTGACCCTGGACAAAATATTTCGCCAGGCCAGGGAGAGCTTAATCACGGTTAACGCTCACCGGATTAACCAGGGAGATTTTCCGGTGACCAATGAAAAGGACAAGGATTTTTATTTCATCCAGGAGGAGAACCCGGACAAGATTAATCAAATTATTTTAGATTTGTGCCGGTTCAGAATTCCAGGTTACTTGAATGTAGATGCATTAAATGATATCCAGGTAATAACTCCCATGCGAAAAACCCTGGTGGGTGTGGAGAACCTGAACAAACTGATGCAGGAATCTTTAAATCCCCCTTCTTCGGAGAAAAACGAGCTTTATTCCGGGGGAGAGATCTTTCGCCTGGGAGATAAAGTAATGCAGATTAAGAATAATTATCAGAAAGAAGTGTACAACGGAGATATTGGGAAAATCGCGAAACTCAACATTGAGGAAGGGGAACTGACGGTAACCTACCCGGATTTTAATGGATACAGGGAGGTCCAGTACAGTTTTAACGAGCTGGACGAACTGGTTCTTTCCTATGCCATCTCGGTACATAAAAGCCAGGGCAGTGAATATCCGGTGGTCATTCTGCCGTTAATTACACAGCACTATATGCTTCTGCAGAGAAACCTGGTATACACCGGCATTACCCGGGCAAGACAGTTGGTGGTGGTAGTGGGCACTAAAAAAGCTCTGGGCATTGCCCTGAGGAACAACCGGGTGGAAGAAAGAAACACTCTGTTGGGTGAGAGAATCTCCAGCGGAATGGAGAGTAATTTTTAGAGGTGCTGAATATGAAGCTAAATTTATCCTGGCTGGACTTTCTCTATCCGCCCCGGTGTCCCATTTGTGGGAAGCTGCTTCGCAGGAAGGAGTTTTTATGCACCTCCTGCAGGGAAAGCTTGTTTTCAGAAACGGAAGCCTGTCCGGTTTGTGCTTATCCCCACGGCCGGGGAAGGAAATGCCCGGAATGTCGTCACCGGAAACTATACATAGATGGGATGTTTGCCCTGGGTTCATACGGGGGCAATTTAAAACGCTTGATTCAGGAATTCAAGTATCAGGGCAGACAGGAGGTGGTTCATTTTTTTACCCCCTATATGGTGCAGGGCATCTCTACTCGAATTCACTCAGGACAGTGGCCTGATCCTGACGGGCTGGTTCCCATTCCTTTATGTGCAGGGCGGCTGAAGCAGCGGGGGTTTAATCAAGCGGAACTGCTGGCGAAGGAAGCTGCTCTCCATTTAGGAATTCCTTTACTGAATGTATTGGCCAGAGTAAAGGATACGGAGAGCCAGACCCGGCTGGGCAGAAAAGAGAGGGCGGCCAACCTGCGGGGGGCTTTTCGCCTGATGGGAGATGAAATACATTCCCATTGGGGAGAGAAACCATCCTTCCAGGGAAAAACTCTTATCTTAGTAGACGATATTTTTACCTCCGGTGCCACTATTAATGAGGCAGCCAGGGTGCTGCGGCGGGGAGGGGTGGGAAAGCTGTACGCCGCGGTAATCGGCAGGTAATTTTCCCTCGGGTATTATGGATTGTTTGTTTTCCTTTGGTTTAATTTGACATAATATAAAGGGGTATGGTAAACTATTGCAAAGGTCCAGGTGTCATAAGCCTGTTCCCATTTTATTTTTTTAGGAGGAATGAATGAATGGTAGGTCAAGTAAAGTGGTTCAGCAGAGAAAAAGGATATGGGTTTATTGAGAGGGAAGACGGAGACGACGTATTTGTGCACTTTTCCGCAATCCAGGATGAAGGGTTTAAAACTCTGGATGAAGGGCAGCAGGTGGAGTTTGATATCATAGAGGGTGAAAGAGGTCCCCAGGCGGCTAACGTAGTGAAAATTTAAAACAGCATAAAGCCCTTTGGGGTTCATTATAAGAATAATGGAAATCCCATACAAAATATGGGATTTCCTTTTAATTTTATTTAACAATTTATTATGGGGTTCCAGGTAGGATTTTTTTACCTGAAAAGGGAATAGTATATTATTATGAGACCCTGAAAGGAGTGAGGCTTTTTGAAAATTAATACTCGCGGGAAGAACATTGAAATTACTGACGCTTTACGGGAATACGTGGAAAAACGAATTGGTAAGCTTGATAAGTTCTTTGATACAGAAACCGAAGCGCAGGTCCTCCTCAGCGTAACCAGGGAAAATAATATTGTTGAAGTGACTATAATGTTGAATGGTATGATTTTACGGGGAGAAGAATCTACTCCGGACATGTATGCTTCTATCGATCTGGTGGTGGAAAAATTAGAAAAACAGATCGATAAGTATAAAACAAAGCTGAACCGCAATATGAGGCAAAAAGCCAGCAAGAGAACGATTAAGCTGGACCCGGAACTTCAGGATGAAGAGCCGGTAGAAGATGAGCCCAGAGTAGTGCGGGTAAAGCGTTTTGCCGTGAAGCCTATGACGGTAGAAGAGGCAGTCCTCCAAATGAATTTGCTGGGTCATGATTTCTTTGTATTTTTCGACGCAGAAGTAGAAGGAGTCAGCGTAATTTACCGTCGTAAAGACGGAAACTACGGGTTAATTGAACCGGAAATATCTTGATTTAAAAGCAGAAATCAGGAAGTTAGCTGAATAAACAGATAAAAGGCTGTCCCGGGTGTATATTCCCCCGGCAGCCTTTTTTTAATAAATAAAGCGGTTCTTGCAAAAGCCCTGAAAGGAAGGGTTTTTTTTGCTTTTGTTGAATCCTTTACATTGAACTTTTAGATTAACATATAGAAAGGATGAAAATAAATGGGGGAAAAAGTCAGCGCCATCATCTTTGAGGGAGGGAATCCCCAAAGTCCGCCAGAAAAACTGATGTTTCAGGTTCGTAATGCTACCCTGCTGGATAACATCGAAAAAATGAAAAAGGTCAAGGAAATCGACAGGATATTTCTCTCCACCAATTACCCTGATCTGGCCGAAGAAGCTTCTGCACAGGGGGTAGAAGTAATAAAGAATGATGCCAAAAATTTTCATTTTGGTGAAATGCTGCAGACATTAATCAATGAGTATGACTTGAATAACGTTTTTTATTTCGGGGGAGCCAGCATCCCATTAATTCAGCCGGAGGAATTGAGCCGAATTTGTCAAATCCTTTTATCCGGCAGCGAAGTCCTTCTGGCAAATAATTCGCAATCTGCCGACCTGGTGGCTTTCAGGCCCGCTTCAATGATTAACCGGATTAATCTGCCTCCCATGGATAACATGCTGGCCAATGTTCTGCGGGACGAGGCGGATTTTGAATTACAGTTAATGCCCCTTACCCTGGGCATTGTGTTTGACCTGGATACCCCTATGGATATCCTGCTTTTGGCCGCCAGTTCTTACTCCGGTCAGAGAACCCGGGAGGCCATTGGGAAGCTGGACCTGGATTTAGACCGCATATACCAGGCCAAGAAAGTGCTGGCGGGATATTACGAAGATGTCATCCTTATGGGGAGAGTGGGAGCCCCCATTGTTGCATACCTGAACACCAACATAAAATGCCGCCTGCGAATTTTTTCCGAAGAAAGGGGAATGAAAGCCCTGGGGCGTCTGGGCCAGGGGGAAGTGGTGGCCCTCATGGGGTTTTTTATAGAAGAAGTAGGAATTGATAAGTTTTTTGAGTATATGGAAAGGGTGGCCAACTGTGCTCTTATTGATACCCGGGTGCTGTTTGCCCACTTTAAACTGGATCTTTCGGAAACCGACCGGTTTTATTCCGACCTGGGGATGTACCAGGAGTTAAAGGACCCCTTTGCCCGGGAGTTCACCCGCCGGGCCATGGAATCCAGGATTCCTGTTCTGCTGGGGGGGCACTCTCTCATCTCCGGGGGGTTGTGGGCATTGGCCGGTGAGATTGTAAAAGAGATAAATAACTAGACAAATTTTTTATATTTGCAGGAAAATTCAAATATTTAGTAGAATAATAGCCAAAAGGTAAAATTATGTAACCAGGAGACTCGCCTTATGGAAGAAAAAAAGACCTTTAACCCGGAGGAATGTCGAAAGCTCATCGAGAAGGTGGATGATATCATCTCCTCAAATATTGTTACCAATGGGGATGGCAACATTCAAGAGATCCACGTTCTCTCCCGGGACAAGCGTTCCCCAAAACAAATTGTGCGGGACATAGAGTCTCTGCTTCATGCCGAGTACGATATAGAACTGGATTATAAGAAAGTCAGCGTGGTCCGGGTGGATAACGGGTTTCATAATATTGTACCGAAGCGGCTGAAATATTCGGGCATTTCCTTCAACCAGAACGGACAAAAAGCCATTGTTAAGGTTCACTTAACCCACAATACCGAGGTGTTTGAAGGGTTTTCCGAAGGGCCTTACACCCGAAATAATTATATCCGGCTGGTAGCCGAAGCCACGTTAAAAGCTGTTCAGCAGGTGATAAAAGAAAAAATTCTCTTTACCGCGGAGGAAATCATGGTTGTAGATTTTAACCGGCATAAGATCATGATGGTCTCCCTGGGTATGATTAACCAGAACTTCACCGAAGAAAGCCTGGTGGGATGCGCATTGATCAGAGGTGACGAAAAGGACGCCGTAGTCAGGGCAACCTTAAGCGCACTGAACCGTAAGGTGATGGGATAAAAAAATGTAATACTGCAAAAAAAGGGCCGACTAAACCAAGCAGCAAATTAATAAGAAGCAATTATTATATGTTCTTTCCCAGCGAAGCGGTGTTCCCTGTCCGGTACTAGCGGAGTGGACAGAGTAACCGTGAGGGAGGATAAATAATATGGCAAAAGTTGTACGTGTATTTCTAGTCGTAGCTGGACTGCTTCTGGCTGGTGGAGCTTTCAAGTGGTCCTGGTAATATAAGTAAAGTCGGCCCTTTTTTATATGGAGGAGACAGCATGTCATTCCGAGAACAACCTGTAATCCTTAAATTATATATCTTAATTATTATCTTTTTAGGGATAGCCTTTATGTTTTTTTTCCAGCCTGATTGGAGCTCGATTAGTGTTTTAAAGGGTTTTATTTTTTTTGCTATCCTTAACATCGCATCAGAACACTTTGCAGTGCATTTACCAAAAGAAGAAAGCAGCGTTTCTTTAAGCTTTGCTATTTTATTAGCAACTATGTTAATTTTTGGCCCTGAAGTTGCTGTCTGGGTCGCGGTTTTTGGCATTTTTACTTTGAAAGATATAAAGTCTTTTAAAAAATATTACTACAGAACTTTGTTTAATGGAGCACAGTATGCAATATCTATTGGAGGAGCCGGAATAGTTTATTTGTATTTTGGAGGTAATATTGGAGTATTAATTTTCCCCAATGATATTCTACCAATTATTGCAGCGTGCTGTGTATATTTTTTGGTAAATGTTGGAGCCGTTATTGTTGTCATGTCTATTACTCAGAAGGTTCCTATCTGGGGAATGTGGCTGGTGAACTTTCGATGGGCAGTTCCAAACTATCTTGCCCTGGCGCCCTTGGGTATTGTAATTGCGGTTATATATATGCAGATTGGCATTCTAGGGGTGTTGTTTTTAATTCTACCCCTGCTTTTAGCCCGACACAGCTTTATCCAGTATATGGAAATGAGAAAAACCTACCTCAGCACTATCCGGGCCCTGACCAAGGCCATCGATGCCAAGGACCACTATACCCACGGCCACTCGGAGCGGGTGGCGCAATACACCGTGGCCATTGGGAAGGCCATGAACCTGCCCGATGATTACCTGGAGAAGCTGGAATACATAGCCTTGCTGCACGATGTGGGGAAAGTGGGGATCAGTGAGAATATCCTGAACAAGCCCACCCGTCTGCTGGACGAAGAAATGGCTGTTATTCGGGAGCACTCCGCCATTGGAGCTGATATCATAAAAGAGGTGAGGCTGATAACTGATCTGTCTGAGGTAATTCGTTATCACCACGAGCGGATGGATGGAAACGGGTATCCCGATGGCAAGAAAGGGGAGGAGATTCCCCTGGGAGCCCGGATCGTAGGGGTGGCGGACTCCTTTGATGCCATGACTACCAACAGGGTGTATCGTAATGCCATGAATACAGAGGAAGCGGTGGAGGAGCTGAAACGCTGCTCCGGCACCCAATTTGATCCCGAAGTGGTGGAAGTGTTTGTAGAACTTATTGAAAAGGGAGAGCTGGTAAATGTTCCTGGAATCAGTCGCCCTGGCACTGGTGATCGGGTGGTTCAGAGGGGGCAGGCTGAAGCGTCTGCTGAGCTATAACCTGGAAGGATTAAACTGG
>SKNC01000046.1 GCA_007120745.1 Bacillota bacterium | reverse complement strand
GAAATATCTTACCCAGAAAGTTTAACTTCTTCCGCCGGAAAAAAGAGGATATACAAGAAAAATATCGAATATGTACACTACCTTTTTGCGGCACACGACGCGGGGGATTGTCAGGTTGAAAGGAGCGTACAGAAAAGATGGCGGATGTAGGAATAGATTTGGGAACTGCTACAGTTCTGGTTTTTTTACGGGGAAAGGGTATAGTGCTGAACGAACCCTCGGTGGTGGCCATTGATCAAAATACCAAAAAAGTGCTGGCGGTAGGAGAAGCTGCCCAGAGGATGCTGGGCAGGACGCCTGGCAATATCGTGGCCATAAGGCCCCTGAGAGAAGGGGTCATTGCAGATTTTGACGTAACGGAAATTATGCTGAAACACTTTATATACAAGGTCTTCAACCGCAGGATGCTGCTCCGTCCCCGGGTGGTGGTATGCATTCCCACGGGCACTACGGCAGTGGAACAGAAAGCGGTGCTGGAGGCCGTGAGCCGGACCGGTGCCCGGCAGACCTTTCTCATTGAAGAGCCCCGGGCCGCAGCCCTGGGTGCCGGACTGGAAATCTTCCAGGCCAGCGGAAGCATGGTGGTGGATATCGGTGGAGGAACCACCGATGTGGCCGTGCTCTCTCTGGGAGAAATCGTGGTCAGCGAGAGCATCCGTGTAGGCGGAGATAAACTGGACGACGCTATTGCCCGTTATATTAAAAAACAGTACAACCTTCTCATCGGAGAAAGAACCGCGGAGAATTTGAAGGTTACCGTGGGCTCTGCCTTCCCCTCGGAATCGCAGAAGGAAGTAAAATCTCAGTCCATCCGGGGAAGAGACCTGATGACCGGTCTTCCCCAATCCCTGGAGGTAACCACGGAACACGTTTATAAAGCCACCCAGGAATCGCTTTTCGAAATTATTTCCTGTATTAGAGTAGTCCTGGAGAAAACCCCCCCGGAACTTTCCGGAGATATTATCGACAAAGGCATTGTGCTCACCGGAGGCGGAGCGATGATGGAGGGCCTGGACAGGTTGGTGGCCCAGCAGACCGGAGTCCCCGCGTA
This sequence comes from Bacillota bacterium, assembly GCA_007120745.1. Taxonomy (GTDB): domain Bacteria; phylum Bacillota; class Dethiobacteria; order SKNC01; family SKNC01; genus Contubernalis. The sequence goes on along the minus strand of SKNC01000046.1, from coordinate 8,541 downwards.
CATAGCCGATGATCCCGTGTCCTGCGTGGCCAAGGGAGCCGGAAAGGTGCTGGAGCATTTAGACCAGCTGACTCCATCCCTGATTACCCGGAAGCGCATGGCCGCCCTGATTTAATAATGCCAGGCAGCACAAAATTCTGTATGACAAAACTTTACTTAAAATAAACTTTGAAATAAACCCGGTCAGTGAGGCCCAAAGAGCCAATCAGCCGGGTTTTTTAATGGTTAGACTTACGAGATACGTAACAGAAAGCCCATGTCTTTAAATCTTTTCAGCTTTAGCTGCAGGAGTATGTCAAAACTGCTGCGAAAAAGAATAATTGTTATGAGTCCTTAAAAAGGAAGGAATTATTTCCTTTCTTAGAGAACTTATTAGTGAAAAACAGTGAAAAACAGTTCAAGCGGGATTTGCTTGGGTTTGCTTTTTCGCAAAAACGAAACCCGAAGGAAAACCACATTCTGTCCTCTGGAGGTTGGTGTCATGTACGAGTATGTGGGCAATATCCACGTACACTCCACGTATTCCGACGGCAGCGGTACCGTGGAAGACATCGCTTTGGCAGCTGAAAAGGCCGGCCTTGATTTTGTTATTATAACGGATCATGAAAAGCTGACCGGCCGATTGGAAAAAAAGAACGGTTGGCATGGAAAAACCCTGGTGCTGATTGACACAGAGCTGAACAGGGATGACCATCACTACCTGGCTTTTAACCTGAAAGAAGAAATCAATACCCGGGGTTTAAGTCCCCAGGAGGTTATTGACACGGTCAATCAGGCCGGCGGCTTCGGCATTATTGCCCATCCCTTTGAAAAGGGCTCACCCATCATTTTAAAAGGGAAGCACTATCCCTGGAGCCAGTGGGGAGTAAAAGATTTCCTGGGAATCGAAATTTGGAATTATACCTCCTTGTGCCGGGATGCCGCCACCAGCACCCTGAAAGCTCTCTGGCTCTATTATTTTGCTCACAGGTCAGCGGCCCGGTATCCCTGCCGTTTTTCTATAAAAAAGTGGGATGAATTTTTAACTCAGGGAAACAAAGTGTTTGCCATGGGGGGGACCGATGCCCATGCCGTCCGCTTTCGGTGGAAAGGCCTGAATATCAACTTTTTCCCTTATGAATATCTTTTTAAAACCATAAACACTCACGTGCTGCTGCATGAAAAGTTTTCTCAGGAGGGGCGCTATGACAGCCAGCTGATTTACCAGGCATTGTGCCGAGGACACTACCATACCTCCAACGATGGAATCATGCCCTCCACGGGATTTCGCTTCACCGCGGAAAATGAAGAGAAACAGGGAATCTCCGGGGACCACATTCCCCTGGATAAAGAAACAGCCCTGGAGGTGAGAAGCCCCACTTCCCGAAGCCGGATACGGATCATTAAGGATGGGCAGGTAATCAGTGAATCTCAGAACAGCCACTTAATTCTGAAAGTGTTGGAGAAGGGGGCCTTCCGGGCAGAGGTTTACTATCGCCCCCTGGTGGGGAAAGCCCGGCCGTGGATATATTCCAACCCCATATTTATTATCTGAGCCCTGCAGGAAGAGACAAATTACGGCAAGTCAATTTTCTGTACCTTTTAAAACTTTTTTATTCAACAATTTACTTCTTTTTTTTATTTATTTTATTTCTTCACCAAAACTTGTGGTAAAATAGAGTTAATGTGTTTAGCTTAATTTAATTAAGAATGTTAGAGAGTGAGGGAGTAAGTTTGAGCAAGCGGCGAAAATTAAAAAACTGGCAAAAAGTCATTGCTACCTTAACCATAATTCTTCTGGTAGCCGTAGGCTACCTGGGGTATGAGGTGTACCGTTTCCTGGGGGTGATTCATGGAAACCCCAACGATGAATTTGAGTGGGATGAGATTGAAAAAATCAAAGTCCCTCCGAAAGATGACTCTTCAAACAGGTTAAATGTGCTGCTGTTAGGGGTGGATGCCCGAACCCCCAATGAACCCAGTCGTACCGATACCATAATTATTCTTTCCATGGACAAAATAGAAAAAGACGCGGCGCTTCTCTCTATCCCCCGGGACACCAGGGTAAACATTCCCGGTAGAGGAATGGATAAAATAAACCACGCCCATGCTTTTGGCGGAGTTGCCCTAAGCATTGAAGCAGTAGAAGAATTTTTAGATATTCCCATACATTACTATGCACGTCTTAATTTTGAAGGCTTTAAAGATATTGTCGATGCTCTAGGCGGGGTAACAATCGATGTGGAACCCCAGGTAGCCAGGGAACGGCCTACTCTAACAGGTATGGTAGGGGTGCATAAGTTGAATGGAGAACAGGCCCTGGATTATGTTCGCTTTAGAAAAGACCGGGAGGGAGATATCGGCCGGGTTAAAAGGCAGCAGAAATTTATTCGAGCCATTGCCAAAGAATCCTTACAGCTTTCCACGGTTTTGAAAGCCCCTACTCTATTGAATAGAGTAGGCGAAAACCTTCGCACTAATGTTCCTACAATTGAGTCGGTAGCTTTGGGGAGGCTTTTGCTGGAGGTGGACTTGGACAAGGCTCCCACGGCCATGATTCCCGGAAGAGGGGAATATATTAATAGAATCAGCTATTGGATTCCTGATTTGGAGGAAACAGAAGAGGTGCTGGTGGAACTGGGGCTGAGGGAAGATGATGTCTCTGCCTCGGCCATGAAGCCTTAAACCGGACACAGTTATTAAAACTTTAAAAGATATAAAAAAAGGAGGCACAAGCCTCCTTTTTTTATATCTTATTTTTTGACGTTGTATAAGTATTGATTAACTCTACTATTTATACTTAGGGATATCGAATTTTAAAGTGTAGGTGTTTAACTGGTCATAAAGTGATTTAATTCTAGGAACCTGCTTTACCGCCCAACCAATATCGGTAGCGTATTGATGTGTCCCGGGGGTAGCGGGGTTCCACCTCATTTTATACAGTGTATCCTGTTTATAGGTGGGATGGTTTATGTATCTCTCTCCGGCAAATTTTGCTCCTCCAACAATGGCCTCCTCCGGGGTGAACCATCTCTGCCGGTAAGCGTACCGGGCTCCCAGGTAGGTTGGATTACTGTCGTATGCGCCGATACCAAACATGTTATAGACAGTTACATAATCTTTGTCAGGGAACAAGTTGTCTTCATCTGGATAATCCCAACCGACAGCCAAAGCGCTTCTACCGTTCCCGGTTTCATGTAGAGCCAGGCAGACCAGAAATACTTCATTTACGTTGTGCTGTTTGCTTCCGTCCATGAAAGCCTGTTCTGTACCGTCAAGTATTCCTCTCCCCTTTAACAGGGTCCCAAGGTCTTTTACTGTGGTACCGGCACTGCCGGAAAGAACCAGAAACTGGAACATTCTGTCCGGGGCATTTCTCGTGGTTAAGGTAGTATAATCTCCCCTCACCCAGCCGCTCCTCATATTAGCTTCAATTTTGTACCAGGTATAGCCGTCTACTTTCTCAGAAGCTCTAAAGATATATACCTGATCCCGACTGACAGTGGTGAGTGCGGTGCTCTGCGTCGTAGGAAATTCCCTTACATTCAAGGTACTGGCGGTTATGCGGACGGCATCCTTGCTGGTTCCATCAAAGCTGGTGGGATCCACATAATACGCAACATCTTCTCTCCTGGCTGTCTTCCAACCTCCTCCGTACAGGTCTGTCTGCGGTGATCTGTTCATTTGAATGTCAATGATTTCTTTAAGGGTTCTTGAATAATTAGTGTAATTTATAATCACATTGTCCTCAAGTGAGCTGACATAAACGTCAAAGAAATTTTTTAAGCTGTCAATGCTGTCAAAGGGCTTCTGTGCAAAGGCTTCTTCTATAACCATATCCTTCTGTGCTGAGGAGAGCTTATCATATGCTGCCTTGTCCAGCTCAAAAACATTGGCGTTATCCAGCAGTGCTTTCCTAAAACTATCTTTACTGCCGGCATCATTCACAGATTTCAATGCATCATTCAGAACCTTTTGAATTCGGGAGACTTCTGAATCAAAAACCTTCTTTAAGTCCTCCGCAGTTTCATAAGGCTTTTGTTTTAAGACGCCGGATGCAACCTGGTTTTTGCCGTAGTTATTAAGCCTGTTGTAATTTCTTAGGTTCAGGCCCAGGGCCCCGGCACTATTCTCCAGCACTCTTCTTACCTGACTCCTTTTTTCCGCTTCGTTAATTTCTTTGAGAGCATTGTATTCAGGGTCTATGTTTTTTTCTGTATATTTAAGCTTGCCATCACTTCCCAGGGTTACTACCTGTACAGTCGGAGGCATGTCAGCATCTTTGGCACTGGAACTCTCGGTATATTTATTGACAGGGGTTCCAGAATTATAGGCATCCAGCAGTGCTTGAAAATCTACATATTTTTTGCTCTTACTGTCGTACACCGCCAGCACACCTACCCGCCTTATCTTTTCATCAAAGTCTTTCCAGAGTGTACCGTTTTTGTTGTATGAGTCCAGCAGTGCACCAAAGTCATACTCATAGACCACGTCATCTTTATCTTTTACAAGGTAGCTTTCAATAGCAGCCAGGGCTTGTCCTGTCCAAAAAACCAGGAATATTAAAATTATAGAACAGCACAACTTTCTTTTTGAAAAAAACATAACTTACCACCTTATATTTATTGACCCTATTTAGGAGTAATTTTTACAGCAGAATTAAGCTTGGAAGCACTGTTATTAAAAATATCGTTGTTGGCTTGCGCAGACCAGTAGAAATAACTTCCGTTAAAACTCATGTTACCAATTCCGTAAGAAGGAATGGACACATTATAATTTCCAGGAGAACTGGTTCCACTTAATGTAATTCTGATTTCATTTGCTCCGGGGAGTGGAGAATTTTCAACTATTTTTAGCGAGCTTTTTGGGCTTTCCGGCTCTGGTTCCGGCTCCGGCTCCGGCCTTGGTTGTGAAGGTTGTGACGGCTGTGTGGGTGCCGGTGTGGGCGCCGGATCCGGCCTCTCCACTGGTTTGGGATACTCTTCTCCTTCTGCCGTGAATCTAATTCCTGATTTTACATCAAATTTTTCCGGCAGTTTTTCGAAGCTGCAGTTGGCGTGATTGATAACAGCATGCTTTATAAGGCCTTTTCCGGTAACTGCTGTGCGGGAATTCAGCTCCAGTTTTTCTACCACTGCCTCTGAGTTTACCTGTATGCTGGCGGAAGAGATATCTTCCTGTACCGTAATATTTTCATATGTACCATCCACAAGTTGGATATAGACGGCAGTTTGAGTGCAGGTGATATTTTTAAAATCCCCGGAAAGGGTGGTCAGTCCGGAACTGTTAATGGTCAGTTCATCTATAGTCCCTTTGAGGTTCAGTTCAACGGCAGCATCAAAGACTGCCTTTTCCACAGCAACCTCTTCGGCGATCTCAATTTTAGCTTCTTTGGCTTCCCTGCCCAGAATAAGATTCTTTACTTTTCCGCTTTTATAGTTGAGTGAAGCATTCTCCCCATTTAAACGAACGGTTTCAAAGTCCCCATAAACTATAGCAGAGGCGTTTTCCTCAATAACCAGCTCAATAAATCCATCAAATCCTTCTTCCAGTTCACTTTCTTCCAGCAGGGCCTGTCCTTCCACACGGATGGTGTTGATGGTTGTTTTCCCCCGGGCAACAACCTTAACCAGGCCGTTGTCCTTATTGACAACCACTTCCTCCATGGTGGAATCCTCAAAGAAAATGCTTTCTTCTCCGCCTCCTGCCACATATGTTTTTCCCTCTACGGTTACATTCTTAAAGGCCACGCTGCCCTCCCCAATTTCCTCCGTCAAAAAGAGGTCACCGGTAATCAGCATGTTTTGCAGCCATATGCCGGCACAATTGACCACAGCATCTCCTTCAATTACCTGCATTCCTTCGGGGCCATATACAGCTGCCTGGTTAAAAAAGTTAGATGGTTCTTCTGCCGAAGCGGCCTCTGTTTTTTCCACTGCTCCGTAATTATAATCATTATAAAAAAACGTAACCCCCAGGATTATATTTAAACTTAAGGAAAGTACTAACAAAACCGTAGAGAGCTTTTTCATAACTATGTAGATTTCCCCCTTATTAAGTAATTGCCTACTATTATTCGACGAAAATTTTCATACTCCTGCTAACTTTGGCAAAGTATACATAAAAATGAAAAAATACTTATAACTTCTAAAACCTAAAGTATAAATCAGCTTCATATAAAATACAATTGACATAATAAACAGTTGAATTTCTATAAGGTTACACTTTATACCTCTTAACATCATGAATTACTAAAGAGACAAAAATAGTTGTTTTTTGAACGCGAGGTATGAAAATTTTTGTCTACTATACTAAACGACAAACACCCTTCATTTCTTAATACAGCAGTTAAATATTTTATATGATAAATTATAAGCAGTCCTCAGCAGGTTTCTATAAGGTGTTTATCTCCAGATTATTAAACTATTTCATTGACATATTTCTCCGGCGCTGGTAGTATAAATATAGTGACTGACCAGTCGGTTTTTGTTCCCTGGTATGCTGTCTGATTCCAGGGTTACAATAAAGTACATAAGTTTTTTTTGACATTTTGATTTGCGAGGGGCGGAAAAATGAGACTCAGGATATTGGCAGGATTGGCATGTTTACTGCTGTTGTGGAGCAGCGCCTTGGGATGTTCTCCTTCCCAGGTGGAAGGGGAAACCGGGGTGCAGAAACCGGTGGTTATGACGGCCCGGGCCCAAAAGGGAGATATTCAGGAAACAGTGGTTCTTTCCGGACAGGTAACTCCCCGGGTAAATATCAATGTAATTCCGGAGATTGCAGGTAAGGTGGTCCAGGTGGACGTCCAGGAGGGAGATTATGTAACTCAGGGGCAGCGTTTAGCCCGACTGGACGCGGAAAGCCAGAGACTTCAGCTGGAACAGGCCCGGGCGTCTTTGAGATTAGCCCAGGCTCAATTGGCTCATGCCAGGGAAAATTATGAACAGCAGCAGGAAAGGGAGCAGGACCTGGCTTCCCGTTCTAACCAGAGTGAACAGGATTTTCAGGAGCAGATGGACCGGTTGGAGGAGCTGTATGAAGACGAGGAAATCACGGAAGAGGAACGGGATAATTTCCGCAGCCTTATTGAGCTGTACCAGGCTCAGCACCAGGCGCAGTCTGAAGTATTTGAAAACAGTTTGAGCGGCCTGGTGGGGGTATCTCCCCAGCAGCTCAAGATGATGGAGATACAGGTGGAGCAGGCCCGGATCCAGGTACAGCTGGCAGAGCTGCTCTACAGTAAAATGACACTGGAAGCCCCCAGGGAAGGAACCGTGGCCATGGTAAATTTGAAAGAGGGAGAAATCGCCTCTCCCTCCATGCCGGCGGTTATCATTACGGAGATAGATACCATGTATGTACAGGCGGCGCTGCCTGAAGGAGCGGTGAACCGGGTATTTCCCGGGCTGAAAGTATCGGTTTATGTGCCCGCTGTCCGGGACGAATCCTTCCAAGGGGAAGTGGAGGAAGTTATGAGCCTCTCCCCCGACGGCAGCCGCTCTTATCCTGCAAAGGTTGTTTTAGACAACAGCCAGGGACTGCTTAAGGGTGGAATGTACGCCCGCATGGAGATTCCGGTGGAACAGAGGGATGAAGCGGTTTTGATTCCTCTGGAAGCCCTGGTTATGGAAGAAGGGGCGGACTCGGTTTTTGTCATAGAAAATAATAAGGCGGTTAAAAAACAGGTACAGTTGGGCCTCAGGGATGAAACACAGGTGGAAATCCTGGAGGGGTTGAGCTCCGGAGACCGGGTGATTATTCGAGGCCAAAGCAGTCTCATCAGCGGGATGGAAGTGGAAGCGCTGGAGGAGGATACCCCATGAGCCTGACGGACTTATCGGTAAAGCGGCCTATTGCCGTTTTTATGGTGGTTTTGATTATCCTCATGCTGGGGGTAGTTTCTTTAACCCGGCTTCCCGTGGACCTGTATCCGGAAATGAATTTTCCCGTAGCCATTGTAATTACCAATTATGAAGGAGCGGGGCCGTATGAGATAGAAAACATGGTAACCCGTCCCCTGGAAGAGGCAGTCGGCACGGTCAACAACCTGCAGTCCATTAGTTCCACTTCCGGTGCCGGCAGCTCAATTGTTGTGGCAACGTTTGGCTGGGGAACCGACATGGATTTTGCCAGTCTGGAGCTCCGGGAAAAACTGGACATGGTGAAGGGGTTCCTGCCTGATGAGGTGGAGGACCCCTTAGTTTTTCAATTTGATCCTGGACTCCTGCCGGTTCTGCAGGTGGGGATCAGCGGCGATATGGACGCGGTAGCCCTGAACAACCTGGCCCAGGATGTGATTAAAACGCGCCTGGAAAGGCTGGACGGGGTGGCGGTCTGCGAGGTCAGCGGCGGCTTAAGCCGGGAGATTTCTGTTCAGCTGGACCCCTATAAACTATCCGCCTACGAAGTGGGTTTGGAGCAGATTATCCAGGTGCTCCGGGCGGAGAACCTGACCTTCAGCAGTGGAGAGATGGAGGAGGGTGCCCGGCAGTACATGGTGCGCACCACCGGGGAATTTACGAGCATCCGGGAGATGGGCGAGCTGGTGGTGGGAGGCAG
>SKNC01000036.1 GCA_007120745.1 Bacillota bacterium | reverse complement strand
GGGTACCTGTTTGTTTTGTATGTGGGACTTTATGGTTTTTATCGTTTTATCATAGAATTTTACAGGGATTCAGATGTCTTTTTTGGACCGGTTACGCTAGCTCAGGCCGTCAGCCTGCTGATGGTTTTGATTTCTGTACTGCTCATCAAATACTGGCCCTGGAAACAGGTGGAGAAAATCAGTGGTTAAAAAATACTGTTTTTTGGTTTCCTCTGAGGAAAGCGGCAGCCGCCTGGATAAATTTTTGTTACAAAAATGTCCTGACTTTTCCAGGTCCCGACTGCAGGCTTTAATTGAACAAGGGATGATTTCTTTAAAAGGGAAAACGGTTAAATCTAATTACCGGGTAAAAAAAGGAGACCAGATTTTTATGGAGGTGCCTCCTCCCCGGGAAATCAAGATTGAACCCGAGAATATTCCCCTGTCCGTACTCTACCAGGATCAAGATATTGTGGTGGTGAATAAGCCGGTGGGGATGGTGGTTCATCCTGCGGCAGGACATTACCAGGGGACCCTGGTGAATGCTCTTTTGTTTCACTGCCGGGATTTGTCAGGAGTAGGTGGTGAATTGAGGCCGGGGATTGTACACCGACTGGATAAAGATACCTCGGGAATCCTGGTGGCAGCAAAAAATGATTCTTCTCATCATTCCCTGGCACACCAGCTAAAAGAGAGGTCTATGAAAAGGGAATATCAGGCCCTGGTGCACGGCAGGATAAAAGAAGACCGGGCCCTGGTGGATGCGCCCATTGGAAGGCACCAAAAGGACCGTAAGAAGATGGCCGTAACGAAAGGACGAACCCGGGAGGCGGTTACCCGCTTTGAAGTACTGGAGAGGTTCCAGCGGTATACTTACCTGCGTTTAAAGCTGGAAACTGGAAGAACTCATCAGATCAGGGTCCATATGGCCTATATAGGTCATCCCCTTTTAGGAGATATGCAGTACGGTCCTTCAAAAAATGAGTTTAACTATAAGGGACAGGTGCTGCATGCGGGCACATTAGGTTTTATCCATCCCCGCAGCGGGAATTATATGGAATTTTTTGCTCCGCTGCCTGAACATTTTCAAAGAATACTGAGTACGTTAAGGCACGGAGAGATAGATGATAGAATCCTCGGAGAGGAATGAAATAATCCATGTATAAGATTAGAAAGAACATAATGGATGAAAATGGGATGCGCAGGGCGTTAACCAGAATATCCCATGAAATTCTAGAAAAAAATAAGGGTACTGAAGACCTGGTCCTGGTGGGAATTCAGACCCGGGGAGTCCCTCTGGCCGTACGAATTGGTGAAAAAATCAATGAAATTGAAGGGGTTAAAATTCCCATTGGAATATTGGATATCACCTGTTACCGGGATGACCTGGATAAAGCTGAAACGGCTGAAAAAGAAAAACCCAACCTTTCCTTCGGAGTGAATGAAAAAAAAGTGGTGCTGGTAGACGATGTTCTATATGCCGGAAGAACGGCCCGGGCCGCCATGGATGCACTAATGGATATGGGAAGGCCCAAGCTGATTCAGCTGGCGGTGCTGATTGACAGGGGCCACCGGGAGCTCCCTATTCGGGCGGATTATGTGGGAAAAAATGTTCCTACCAGTCGTGCCGAGGTGGTCTCGGTCAACCTGTTGGAAACCGACGGAGTAGACCAGGTGCTGATTGAAAAGAATGAAGAATAAAATTCCTGCCGCAGGATTAATTGAAGCGGGGGTACTTAGCTGGTTTTACAAATATATTGGGAATTTACAAAGATGAAAGGGTCTCTTTTGGGGAGACCCTGTTTTTATTTTGAATAATTTATTCTTTGTATCAAAGAATATAGCTATAAAGGTTTTAAAAATCCTTCTGCCAAATCACACTGAAGCAGCGGATTTTCTGCCTTTTTAATCAGAACATTTTGGAGGTGTTATTTTTGAGCAGTATATCCAACAAGGAACTGAATTATATCAAAGACTTTCTCTCCTGGGAATTACTGATGGCCAAGAAGTGTTTTGAATATTCCAATGAGGTACAGATTCAAGAAATAAAGGGGCTCTTTGACCAGGCCGGTAAAGTTCATCAGCAAAATTACCAGGTGATCTTAAATTACCTGGGGCAGGTTAATCAGGAGGTGAACAGCTAATCATGGATACTCAATCCACCATAACCACCAAAACGGGGGCTGTGAAAATTGGTAAAGAAGTTACCGCCCAGCTGCCCAAGAAGAAGGATGCCACAGTGAATGACCGGGATCGGTTAAATGATATTTTGCTGCATGAAAAGCATATGTTGACGGGATACAATACAGGTATTAATGAAGTACTGGACACTGCTCTATTTAACCTGTTACAAGAGAACCGTCAGCAGCTGCAGCAGATTCATCAACAGATGCTGGAAGCTCTTTTTGACATGGGAGAGTATACCGCGGACATCGCCCTTCCCAACCAGGTGGCTGATGCTTATGACGTATTCAACGGATATAAAACACAATTTCCATATCCTGAGGAACAGCTGCATTAACTAACAGTAAATAAAGATTTGTGTAATGTTTCATGATTCGCATAAGACCACTCTTTAATAAAGAGTGGTCTTATATTGCTTTAGCTGCCCTTTGAAAAGAGTTTTCCGCAATTATTTTGCAGGAAATTAGAAGCTTTAAGTTTCTATCCGTAATTAAATAAGATTGAGAATTACATACACATTATTTTCTAAAGAGAAGTAAAAAAAATTTAGAAATCTGAATATACCCTAAAATAATGTAAATATTCTTTAAATATCAGCCTTAATCATTAACATAGAAATTTATGTATGATAGAATGGCTACTAAAATAAGCACAAAAAAGGAGGTCAGGTAAATGAAGGAATATACACCTGCTGAAATTGGAGAAAAGACAAGCATGAATGTTTCTGAGGTGATGGATTACATTCTGGAGGGAGTTTTAATTGCCGAGAGGAAAGGCTGCTGTTTCAGGGTCAGTGAAGATGACCTTAAGGACTTTTTGGATATGAAAGAAGAGGGGAAGCTCCCTGTAAGACCCCCTCGTATGTGCGGAGGGCAGTAGAACTGTTTAGTGCCCTTATTTAAGGGGCACTATTTTTTCTCACTTGAAATTGTGATGGGTTACTTCGTTAAAAATGTTAAGAAGTCATAATAATTGAAACTTATTCATGATGAAATGGTCTTTATTAGTAAGGGGTATTTAAATATGGATAGAAATGTTGTATATTGTAAAAGAGACTTCATGGGGTCCCCTCCAGGGTTAGAAATTGAAAGGATTTTTTAAAATGTCAAGGTTTCCTTCCCAAAAGTACACAATATTGGTTTTGACGGTGCTTTTCTTTTTTTCTGCAGGATGTTTTAATTTCTCCGGGCCACCGCAGCTAAACCTGGAATATCTGGATGCGGTTCAGACTGTTTCCGTAATTCGGCCCTTTGAATATTTTAATTATACAGCGGTGGAAAAGGAAATAAATCAGCCGGAGGAGGTAGAGAATCTTACAGAGACTATAAAACGCGGCAGTGTAAAGGGAAAATATAAGCCGGGGGATTCCCGTTTTTCTGACCTGGGTTTCCCAGATTACTACGTAGACTTTCATTTGGGGGAACTGGAGGTAAGGTCTTTTTACTGGAAGGAACGTTATATCCTGATGCCAGCCTCCCTGAAAGCAGAAAAAACAGGAGAAAGTTACCTGCTGAAACTGGAGAAGGATTTTATTGAATAATGCAAAGTTCCTCGGGAAAATCCGGGGGTTTTTTGTTAAAACATGTAAACCCTTGTCCAGGTCTGACCCGATGTTTTCCTGAAGAGGTGTTTTGGGTTTACAGTTTTTTAAGGTTGTTTACCAAATCTTTCTCCGGTGTAACGTAAATTGTTTTATGATGGTCATAGATTACCATCCCCGGTTTAGCTCCCCGGGGTTTTCTTACGTACTTTATTCGGGTATAGTCCACCGGCACGTTAGAGGATTCGGACCCCTTGCTGTAGTAAGCGGCCAGGGCCGCTGCTTCTTGTAAAGTTTGGGCGGGTATATTTTTTCCCTTGACCACTACATGGGAACCGGGAATATCTTTGACATGGAGCCACAGGTCTTCACTGGCCGCCATTTTCAATGTCAGGTATTCGTTTTGGTAGTTGTTTCTGCCAACATACATTTCAAAGCCTTCGCTGGACAGGAATTGTAAGGGTTCGGAACCTTTTTCCGTTTTTTTCTTTTGAGAAGCCCCCTTTTGGGCAGGATGTTTTTTAATGTAACCTTCTTTCATCAATTCCTCCCTGATGCAGTTCAGGTCTTCTGCCCGGACAATCTCCAGGCTGAACCGTACGCCCTCCAGGTAGCTCAGTTCCCGGGAAATTTTGTGCAGTGCTTTTTTTACCAGGGGCAGAGCTTTTTTACGCTTGCGATATTGTTTAAAATATTTTTGTGCGTTGCCCGCCGGAGAAAGCCTGGGATCCAGCGGCACCTTTACGATTTTCTGTTCCGGGTCATAAAAGTTAACCAGTTCCACCTGCTCCATACCCTTTTGTACCTGGTACATCTGGGAGGTCAGAAGGTCTCCCCAAAGCCTTAGTTCTTCAGCTTTTTCTGCAGTTTTTAGTTTCAGCTTCAGTTTTTCCCCCCTGGTTTTTATTTTTCTTATTTCTTCTTCCACCAGGCTGACCAGGCTGTGTTTTAACTGGTCGGTTTTGTGCTGTTTTTCTTTAAAGTTATAGAACGTGTTCAGAAGGCGGTTCATTTTTTTGAAAGGTTGTTTTTGAGAGGAGGGAACGCTCTTCAGGTCAAAGCAGGTAAAGTCTTTAAAAAATCCACTGGCGTTGATAATCAATGTAGGTTCCCAGTTATTTGTTTTAACCGCTTCTTCCAGGGAAAATAGCATCTTTAACAAAACCTGCATTTCTTCCGGTTTGATGTCTTTTACTACTCCTGAGGGTTCCAGGGAAGCACGGAAAGCAATTTCTTCCGCCAGCCGGGGATCTAGTCCGTTAAAAATGCGGACAAGGGCCCTGGAGAGGGGCTGCTCACCTTGATGAAGCAATATTTCCGTTAATTTTTCCGAAGGAAATTGCGAAAGCCTTGTGAAATTAATCTTTTCCTGGTAAGGAGGAGGTATATAGGGTTTTCCGGGCAGCACGGTGCGGTGGCGGCTGACACCAGCGGGCACCGTTCGAATACTGCCCAAAATATTTTCTCTGCTGTCCAGGAGGATAATATTGCTGTGCTTGCCCATGAATTCCAGCACCAGGATTTTCTCTTCGACCATTTCAAATTCATCCCGGGTACCAAATAACAGCCGCAGCACACGGTCGGTCCCCTCCTGTTTTATACCGGTAATTTTTCCTCCCGTTAAGTGTTTTCTGAGAAGCATACAGAAGGAGGGCGGGGTCTTTGGATTTTCCTTAATTCTGTCTGTCAGGTGAATGCGGTGGGACATGGGATTGGCAGATATCAAAAGTCGGTGCTCCTCCTGGCGAAGAAGCAGGTGAATCTCGTACCGGGAGGGCTGCAGCACTCTTTCAATTTTCTTATTCAGTATCATCTCCCGCAGTTCGCAGGCAGCAGCTGCCAAAACCAGTCCGCTGAAGGCCATATCAATTCCCCTTTAATTATTCTGTATAAATGGATGAGACAAAATTATGCTATTCCAATGATACATTATGCCTGGCTGTATTTCAAGGGGCTTATAGCGTGGGTACCATGTAACAATGGTTGCCCAAACCAGGCATGGAGGGCTGAATAAAAATTACTCATGTATCTCCTAAAATATGAGGAGGCAAAAGTATTGCACACACGGGGAAGGAAATAGTATATTGGTGTCGAATATGAATAGTTGATTGTCCAAAAGACTGTGAATATATCAGAAAATATATAAGAATTGGAGGGAGAATATTGGCTTTTAAAGACCTGCAGGATTTTGCCGCCCACCTGGAGAACCGGGGCCTTTTAAAGAGGGTTACTCCGGAAGTTGATCCTGAACTGGAAATCACGGAAATCACGGACCGGATCTCTAAGAAGTACGGTCCTGCTTTATTGTTTGAAAACGTAAAAGGTTCAGAATTTCCCTTAATTATAAACACATTTGGAACCTATGAAAGGATGAGCATGTCCTTAGGGGTGGAAAAACTGGACGATATCGCGGAGGATGTTTCTGCCATGGTGGACATATTCTCTGCCAAAAAACTGATGGATAAGCTAAAATCCATTCCCATGCTGACTCAGCTGGCAGGTTTTCCACCAAAAAAAGTGAAAAAGGCTCCCTGCCAGGAGGTAGTGAGTGAACCTGACCTGGGAAAGCTCCCCATATTAAAGTGCTGGCCCCTGGACGGGGGTAAGTTTATCACCCTTCCTCTGGTTTTTACCAAAGATCCGGAAACCGGGGAAAGAAACTGCGGAATGTACCGGCTCCAGGTGTTTGATGAAAAGACCACCGGTATGCACTGGCACATGCATAAAGATGGTGCCAGCAATTTTTCCAGGCACAAGAGGAGGGGGGACCGGATGGAGGTGGCCGTGGCCCTGGGGGGTGACCCGGCGACCATTTATGCTTCCACCGCGCCCCTGCCGAAGAATCTTTATGAGCTGGTTTTTGCCGGTTTTCTCAGGAAAGCGCCGGTGGAGGAGGTTAAGTGCAAGACGGTGGACCTTTATGTACCGGCCCATGCGGAATTTATTCTGGAGGGCTATATAGATCCCCAGGAGGAAACCCGCATTGAGGGGCCCTTTGGGGACCACACCGGCTATTATTCCCTGGCGGACCATTACCCGGTGTTTCATCTAACCTGTATCACTCATAAAAAAAATGCAGTTTACCCGGCCACGATTGTGGGCAAGCCTCCCATGGAGGACTGCTATCTGGCCAAGGCGACGGAGAGGATATTTCTCCCGCTGTTGAAGATGATTATTCCTGAGGTGCTCGATATCAATCTGCCCCTGGAGGGGGTTTTCCACAGCTGTGCCATTGTATCCATTAAAAAGACCTATCCGGGACAGGCCCGCAAGGTGATTAACGCCCTGTGGGGGCTGGGCCAGATGATGTTTACCAAGATGATTATCGTGGTAGACGAAAAAGTGGATCCCCAGGACCTTTCCACGGTGATGTGGAAGGTATTTAACAACGTTGATCCCAAAAGAGACTTGATGATTATAGACGGTCCCCTGGATGCCCTGGACCATGCATCACCCCTGCCGAATTTCGGGGCCAAAATGGGAATCGATGCCACGGTTAAGGGCCCGTCGGAGGGACATTTCCGGGAGTGGCCGGAGGATATCGAGATGGATGAATCTGTAAAGGAACTTGTCAGCAGAAAGTGGGAGGAATATGGTCTGGAATAAATTAAAAATGTATGGGGAACTGGTGATGTTTCGACATACCCTGTTCGCCCTGCCCTTTGGCCTGATGGGGGCCTTTCTGGCCAGCGGAGGGTGGCCGCCCTTATCCAATCTATTTTGGATCCTGGTGGCCCTGGTGGGAGCCAGGAATGCTGCCAATGCTTTAAATCGCCTCATAGATTGGAAGATCGATGCAAAAAATCCCCGCACTGCTTCCCGCCATATGCCCCGGGGGTTGATAAAGCCACTGGAGGTGCTGATACTGAGCGGGGCAGGGTTGGGCCTGATGGTGATTGCGGCATACCGCTTAAACGAACTCTGCGTGCGGCTTTTGCCCCTGGCGGTGGTAATCCTGGTGGGATATTCCTATACCAAACGCTTTACCTGGGCCTGTCACCTGGTGCTGGGCCTGGCGGTGGGGCTGGCTCCCTTAGGAGCCTGGATTGCTATTACCGGGGAAATGGCGGTGCCGCCTTTGATCTTGACCCTGGTGGTAGCCCTGTGGGTAGCGGGGTTTGACGTGATTTATGCTACCCAGGATATAACCTTCGACCGGAAGGAGAGGATTCATTCCATTCCTGCCCGGTTTGGGTTAAAAAATGCCCTGTACATTGCCCGGGCTTTTCATTTTACTACTTTACTGCTGCTTTTAATTCTTCCGTTTTTTATAAGCCTGGGGTTTCTGTATTACCTGGGGGTGGCAGCGGCAGCCGGCCTTCTGCTGTATGAACACCGCATTGTTTCCCCAGAAAATTTAAGCCGGGTCAAGATTGCCTCCTATCACGTGAACGAACTGATTGGAGTGACTGTTTTTGCCTTTACCCTGGCGGATATGTTTATTTTATAATTCTCATTCAGAATGTTTTGCGTCACACCAATGACTCAATGACCTGATAAATCACCATGCTGTTTCCAAAAATATTAATGATCAACACTGAGGGAACAGGAGCTGAAGTGGCAATTTGTTTAGGAGTTGTTTTCAATGAAAAAAATTATCGTGGGAGTCACCGGAGCCAGCGGGATTGATTATGCCCGTATACTGGTGCGGGAACTTTATCGAAAGGACTATACGGTTTATTTGATTATTACCGGACCGGGTAAAATTGTCATGGAGAAAGAGTCCGGCCTGAAGCTTTCAGGGAATCTAGAGGACCAGGAGCGGCAGTTAAAGAACTTTTTTGAGATTCCCCTGAAGGAGGACCGCCGTTTTGTTCTGCTGGAAAACGAGGATATCGCTGCTTCTGTGGCCAGCGGTTCTTTTAAAGTAGAGGCCATGGTGGTGATTCCCTGTTCTATGGCAACGGTTTCATCCATAGCCCGGGGAAGTTCACAGGACCTTTTGGAAAGGGCGGCAGATGTAGTAATTAAAGAAGGCCGCCGGCTGATTGTGGTGCCCCGGGAGACTCCTTTGAGCCGGATTCACCTGGAGAATCTTTTGCAGTTAAGCCGGGTAGGGGCTACTGTTCTGCCTGCCATGCCGGCTTTTTATCACAATCCGGGTTCAGTGGAGGACCTGGTTGGATTTGTGTCCGGAAGGGTTTTGGAACACCTGGGGTTAGAGCATGACCTTTACCAGCCCTGGTCCCCGGAACGGTCCAGGGTTGATACCGAATCCAGTTACAATATTGGCATCCTTCAGCTGACTTCCCATTTAGATGATACGGTGGAGGGTTTTAAAGAGGGGATTTCTATTTTTAAAAAAGCAGAATTTAATTATGACTACAGAAATGTGGAGGGAAACGTTCCCCAGCTGGCCGCTGAAGCGGAGGACCTGGTGAACCGGGGAATGGACCTGATTTTTGCCTGCACCACCCCTGCGGCCAAGTTTGCCGCCGGAGCAGCCGGGGGTAAGGGTATCCCGGTGGTGTTTACTCCGGTGTTGGATCCGGTGAAGGTGGGCCTGGCAGCATCCTGGGAAAGCTCAGAAAATAACTGCACCGGGGTCAGCGGACTGGTTTCCTCAGAGCAGAAGCTGACCCGGTTCAAGGAGCTTTATCCCGGCCTGAGAAAGCTGGTAGTGGTCTTTGAAGGGGAAAACCCTAATGCCTCTATTGAGTTGGAATATGTGCTGAAAGCGGCGGCCCGGATGAGGCTGACAGTTCAGACGGTAGAAGTTACCAGTATAGAGGATTTAAAAGCGCTGGCTAAAAAGAAGTTTTATGCAGGAACCGGATTCTTTGTTCCCGTCAGTCCCCTGGTGGAGCAGAATATTACCTGGTTAATCCAGCAGGCCAGGGAACAGAAGCTGCCCCTGATGGCACCTAATGAAGATGCTGTAAAGAAGGGAGCGCTGCTGGGCCTGGTGGCCGGCCATTATGATCTGGGCATAGAAGCTGGAAAGATGGCGGCAGAAATCCTGCAGGGGAAAGATCCTTCCGACATTCCCATAGGCAGGCCGGAGGATCCTGATTTAATCATCAATCTGACCACTGCCATGCATTTGAAGCTGGACATTCCTGCCCATTTATTGGAGCAGGCCTCAGCAATATATTAATAAAAATGTTAGAAGTGCGACAACGGTGAACAGTCACTGCTGTCGCAGCAATTTATTCATGAAAATTGTTTAATAATGCGACAACCGAGAACTGTCCCCGCTGTCGCGTTGAACAGAAGATGTTTCCTGGAGGGGGGTTTGACAAGATATGCAGCAAAAAATGGAACTGTTAGCCCCGGTGGGCCGTTGGGATGTTCTGGAGGCCGTGGTGGAGGCCGGTGCTGATGCGGTGTACCTGGGGGCAAAAAAACACAACATGCGGATGTTCCGCAGTGATTTTAACTTTACTGAAGAGGAAATTGCTGCTGCCATAAAGTATGCCCGGCCCAGGGGAGTAAAAGTATACATTACCGTAAACAATTTGTTGTTTGACCAGGAGATGGAGGATCTGAAGCCTTACTTGAAATTTCTGGGTAAGGTGAAGCCCGATGCGCTGATTATGCAGGATTTAGGCGTCATCACGGTGATGCGGGAACTGGGAGTTACTCTGCCCCTGCACGCCAGTGTGATGATGAATGTGCATAATGAACCGGCCATAAAGCTGCTATCTGAACAGGGAGTGAGCCGGGTCATTCTCTCCCGGGACATTTCCCTGATGGAGGCAAAGCAGCTTTTAAAAAACACGGGGATGGAGCTGGAATACTTTACCCACGGTGACATGTGTCTTTGCCAAAGCGGCCAATGCTACCACAGCGGGATGGTTTTCGGGGAGAGCAGCAATCGGGGCAGGTGCATGAAAACCTGCCGGTGGGCTTTTGGTCTTTGGGACCGGGAGCAGGAAGCGGCGGTGGCCCTTCCGAGGGGCAAAAAATATCTGCTGGCGGTCAAGGATATGTGCATGCTGAATTTTATTCCGGAGCTTCATGATTCGGGGATCTGCTCTTTAAAAATCGAAGGGCGAATGCGCACTGCGGATTACCTGGGGACGGTGGTGGGAATATACCGCAGGGCTTTGGACCGCTACTACGAAGACCCCCTGGGGTATGCTGTGGACGCCAGGGATTTTAAAGAACTGCATGATAAAAGAGTCCGGGATTTTAGCAGCATGTATGCATTTAAAAATCCCGGTTCTCTTTCCATAGGCTACAGCGGTGAGCGGGAACCCCGGTTTTTCAGCTATGCCGTCCGGGAAAAAGAAATTACCCAAAAGGATATTGAAGACCAGGTTTTCTCCCACCAGGTGGAAAAAGAAAAGAGAGCGCATAATCCGAAGCTGGCAGTCAGAGTGGGGAACATAAAAGGGATGGTTGAAGCGGTAAAAGGCGGTGCAGACTGCGTTTACATTGGAGGAGAATCCTTTATTACCTCCGGAGGAAGCTGGTCTTCAGCGGACCTTTATTATGCCATGAGTTACGGCCGTGCCCGGGGAGTTGAGGTGGTGGTAACTACCCCCCGGATTACCCAGGGCAGGGAAATGGAAAAGGTCAGGGAACTTTTTTTCCAGATGGAAACCCTGAAGCCTTCGGGGGTCATGGCGGCCAACCTGGGAACTCTCTATCTGGCCCGCCGCCTGAAAAATGTAGACCTTTACGGGGATTACTCCTTGAATGTCATTAACCGCTGGTCCGTGGAGCTGTTAAAGAAATTGGGGGTGAAACAGCTTACCCTCCAGCCGGAAATTAATTTTCGCCACGGATCCCAACTGATGCAGAATTCCCAGGTTCCCTTTGAAGTTCTGGCTCATGGGCCCCTGACGGCCATGATTACTGACCACTGCCTGCATGCGGCCCTGGGAGAGGGCTTTACCCGGACCGATGTCTGCAGCCTTTCCTGCCGGGAGAAGAAGCTTTCCCTCCTGGATGAAAAAGCTCAGGAGCATCATGTGGAGGTAGATGAAGACTGCCGGAACCATATTTTCCTGGCCAATGAGCTGGCTCTGCTGCCATTTTTGAGGGATTTTATTCAATCCGGAGTTGCTTCTTTCCGCCTGGAACTGAGAACGTATTCGCCGGAAGAAATCCAACCGTTGACTTCTTTGTATCGTAAACATATGGATATGATAAACAATGACCCGAAAAAATACCACTTTGATTTGAAAGATTGGGTGAAGTTGAAAAAGCTCCATAAAGCTGCGTACGGATTTGGAGGCTATTTAAAAGGGGTAAAAGTCAGAACCAGGGATCTTTAGAGATATCGGCGCAATCCCCGGGGTGTCTATTTACTCCGTGAGGTGTTATTGGTGAAACAGTTGAATGGTTTACCATAGATAATCATTTTATTGCCAACAATGCCGGGCTTTCCATAAATAATTATTTTAATTCTTACAAAGTTAGGCTTTGTCGGGCAGGCAGTTTTTTTTGATGTCTCAGGAGACCTGTGGTATGATTAAGCTGGCCGTGAAAAATACCGGGTTTGTGTTACACCATTTGGACAACTATCTTGAAAGGATTTCTTAATTTTGCCTTTTTATAGTGTCAATTTTTGTAAGCCCTGGGCGCTATTTTAAAATAAGTTCGGGAGGGGTACATGTGAAAGATTATATAGGACCGCAGAAAATCATTGACAAAAAGAAAGAATACATGATTCCCTGTGTGTATCATTTTTACCAGGACCCTGTGCAGATGGTAAAAGGTGAGGGGAAATATCTTTATGATCACCAGGGAAAAAGCTACCTGGATTTTTTCGCAGGGGTGTCTGTAGTGGGTGCCGGTCACTGTCATCCGGAAATTACCGACCAAATTTGTGAGCAGGTAAAAACCCTGCAGCATACCACCACTATTTATCTGACCCAGCCCATCGTGGACCTGGCGGAAAAGCTGGCCCAGGTTACTCCTGGCAATCTGAAAAAAAGCTTTTTCTGTGCCAGCGGGACAGAAGCCAATGAAGGAGCAGCTCTTCTGGCCAAGCTGCATACCGGCTGCTCCGAGTTCATCAGCCTGAGGCTGGGGCTGCACGGGAGGACTCACCTGACCATGAGCCTGACGGGTCTGACCTTTTGGAGGACGGACCCTAACCCGGTAGGGGGAATCAGCTTTGCTCCCAATGCCTACTGCTTCCGCTGTCCCTTTGGGGGGACGTATCCGGAATGCGACCTGGAATGTGCCAGGCAGGTGGAGACGGTGATACAGACCAGCACCTCCGGAAAGGTGGCAGCCATGTTTGCTGAACCGATTCAGGGTAACGGCGGAATTATTACTCCACCACCCGGATACTTTGAGGCGGTACAGGAGATTCTGGACCGGTACGGTGCCCTGCTGATTGTGGACGAAATTCAAACGGGGTTTGGCCGCACCGGAAAGATGTTTGCCATAGAACATTGGGACGTATCTCCGCAGATTATGACGGTGGCAAAAGCCCTGGCCAACGGAACCCCTGTGGGAGCCTTTATTGCAGAAAGCGAAGTGGCTGAATGTTATACCCGTCCCGGGGCTTCTACCCTGGGAGGAAACCCGGTTACAGCGGTGGCCGCCCTGGCCACCCTGGAGGTTATTAAAAAGGAGAAACTGGTGGATAATGCGGCACAGGTAGGGCCTTACTTCAAAGATAAACTGCTGGAACTGAAGGAAAAGTATAAACTGATTGGAGACGTCCGGGGCATCGGGTTGATGCTGGGGGCGGAACTGGTCCGGGAAGGAAAACAGCCGGCGGTGGAGGAGACAGACAGAGTTTTGGAGACATTAAAGAACAGCGGCATCCTGATTGGCAAGAACGGACAGAACCGAAATGTGCTGGCTTTCCAGCCACCCCTGATCATTACCAAAAACGATGTGGACCTGGTGGTAAAAGAACTGGACGCTGCCCTTTCAAAGATATAAAGGGTTTTCCGCAAAAAGAGAAAGTGCCACAACCGGACGGTTCTCAACTGCCGCAAAAAGACTGGGGGGAAAGAACAAATATCCTGGCAGACCCTGACAAAATGTTTATAAACAGGTAAGAAGGGTCTCAATAAATAAAGGAGAGAGTTTATGACCAAGACGAGGAATGGTTTTAAAACGAGGAAAGGGAAATTAATTTTTATCACGGCATTATTATTCCTGCTTACTGTTTTTTTGATGGGAGGCTGTGGGAACGATGCCCCGGAGCAGCCCGGGGTGGAACGCCTGCGCTTTGGATTGATTCCTGATGTAACTGCACTTCCCATGGTAGTGGCGGAACAGGAGGGCATTTATGATGCTCTGGACTTGGACGTAGAATTAATATTTTTCTCCAGTGCCATGGAAAGGGACCAGGCTCTCCAGGCGGGCCAGCTGGATGGAGCAATTTCAGATATTGTGGCGGTCGGGTTTTTCCTGGACAGCGGTTTTGATATCCAGATTACGTCACTGGTGGAGGGAAAATTTGCTATGGTTGCTGCCCCGGACTCAGGGATTCAGTCCATGCAGGACCTGGAGGGAAAATCCATTGCACTCTCTAACAACACCATTATAGAATTTATGGTGGATGAGATGCTGTCCAACTACGGTTTGACTCCGGAGGATGTACAGAAAGAATTTATTGCGGCTATACCCCAGCGCCGGGAGATGCTGCTGCAGGGTCAAATTAATGCTGCCTGCCTGCCGGAACCCCTGGGTACTCTCAGCGTGGAGCAGGGAGCTTTGATGATAACGGACAGCGAGCAGGAGGAAATTATGCCTTCGGTTACTATTTTCACCGGTGATTTTATCAGCCAAAGCCCCCGGGCTATCGAGAAATTTTACCAGGCTTACAGGGAAGCTGCGGACATGATTAATCCAAACCCATCGGCTTATAACGACCTGCTGTTAGAGAAACTGAGGTTCCCGGAGGAATTACTGGACACGTACCAGCTGCCCTATTTTCATGAACCTGCCCTGCCCCATGAAGAAGGGGTGCAGAGCTATTTGAACTGGCTGAAGGGGAGAATTGATAAAGATCTCACCTATGAGGATATGATTGTTAAAGACTTTGTAAAATAGATGCAGTAGATTTGGGAGTAGAGATAAATGATTAAAATTGACAACCTGGCTGTGGAGTATAAACATTTTAACAGCAGGCTTTTAGCCCTGGAGGGGGTAAACCTGGAGGCCGAAAAGGGGGAGACCTGTGCCATTATCGGTCCTTCGGGATGCGGGAAGACTACCCTGCTGTTCGTGCTGGCAGGCTTGACTCCTTTTCAGCAGGGAAATGTAATCATTAATGAAGAACCGGTCAGGGCCAAGAGAAAAAAAACCGCTTTAATTTTACAGGACTTCGGCCTGTTACCCTGGAAAAACGTTTGGGATAATACGGCCTTAGGCTTGAAAATCAGGGGAAGCCGGCCCGATATTTTGGAAAAGAGAGTCAGGAATATCTTACAGCATTTAGAGCTGTACAAATTCAAGGATTATTTTCCAGGGCAGTTGAGCGGCGGCATGCGCCAGAGGGTGGCTATTGCCAGGGCTCTGACCCTGCGTCCCGACCTTTTATTGATGGACGAGCCTTTTTCGGCCCTGGATGCCATTACCCGGGAGGAACTGCAGAGCCTTCTGCTGACCATCTGGCACGAGCGTCCCATGACCATTATGATGGTTACCCACAGCATTGAGGAAGCGGTTTACCTGGGACAGAGAATCCTGATTTTTTCCCCTGTTCCTGGAACCATTGTATCGGATATTAAGAATCCGTATTTTGGGGACCCCAGGCTGCGGGAGCGGCCGGAGTTTTATACTCTATGTCATAAAGTACGCACACTGCTGGAGGAAGGGAAGTCCAATGGAAAAAAGCGGAATTAACAAGGCAGTACAGCTGTTTTTAGCATTTATTTTTCTTCTGCTCTTTTGGGCAGGCCTTTCTTTCCTGTTAAACAGGCCGGTTCTTCCACCGCCCTGGCTGGCAATTCAAACCTTTGTGGAAATGTTTCAATCCCACCTGCTCCCCCATCTTTTACAGAGCACATTTCGGGTGCTGGTCAGCCTGTTTATTGCTTTGTTTTTAGGGTCTTTATCGGGGCTTTTTATCGGGCGGTGGTCCAGGGTGGATAGCTTTACTTCTCCGTTAATTTACCTGACCTATCCCATTCCCAAGATTGCACTGCTGCCTGTTCTGATGGGTATCTTAGGGATTGGAGAGACCTCCAAGATTTTTTTAATCAGCCTGATCGTTTATTATCAAATCCTGGTTACTACCCGGGATGCGGCCAGAGATATAAATAAGCAGATTATATGTTCCATGGTTTCTTTGGGGGGCAGCGAGTGGGATTTAATTAAGCATGTATTCGTACCCTCCGCCCTGCCAAAAATCTTTACTTCTCTTCGCATAAGCCTGGGGACGGCTATGGCGGTGCTCTTTTTAACGGAGACCTTTGCTACCACCCGGGGAATCGGGTTTTTTATCCTGGATGCCTCCATGAGGGGTCGCTACCAGGAGGTTTTTGCCGGAATCTTAGCCATGAGCCTTCTGGGCCTGGTGCTGTTTATAATTATTGATATTTTGGAGAAAAAAGTCTGTCCCTGGCAGCATATATAAAGGTTTTAAGCCTCCCGTCCATCGGCCGGGAGGCTTTTTTTGGTTATTTTTCCTCCTTTTTAAGAATACGTTTTAGGTAGAAGCTGCGGGAGGAGGAAAATTATGAAACAAAAACCATGGTTTGCCCTTACTGGAGGAAAAGTGCTGGAATATTTTAAGGTAGACCCGGTTCAGGGTTTGACCCGGAGGGAAGCAGAAAGAAGACTGGCCAAAGTTGGCCCCAATATTTTGAAGGAGGAAAAAAAGCCCTCCCTGATTTTCAAGTTTTTAGAGCAGTTTAAGGATTTTATGGTGCTGGTGCTGTTGGGAGCTACCGTGATTTCCTTTTTGCTGCAGGAATATTCCGATGCGCTGGTAATTATCATCATTGTATTTTTAAATGCCTGCCTGGGGTTTTTTCAGGAGTTTAAAGCGGAGAAATCCCTGGAAGCCCTGAAGAAACTGGCAGCACCCGGCGCCCGGGTGCTGCGGGGCAGGGAGATCAGGAGTATTTCCGCCCGGGAAGTGGTTCCGGGGGATATTGTCTACCTGGAAGCAGGGGACAAGGTCCCGGCGGATGTCAGGCTTTTAGAGGCGACCAACCTGGCGGTGGATGAATCTGCCCTGACCGGCGAATCGGAAGCGGTGAACAAGAATGTATTACCGCTGTCTGGACATAAAGACCTTTCGCCGGGAGATTTAAGAAACATGGCGTTTATGGGAACAGTGGCTGCCCGGGGCCGGGGAAGTGGAGTGGTGGTGGCCACCGGAATGCAGACGGAAATGGGTAAGATTGCTCACATGATTCAGCATACGGAAACGGAAATTACGCCGCTGCAGAAGCGCCTGGCATCTCTGGGGAAAATACTGGTTACGGTGTGCCTGGTGATTTGTGCGGCGGTGGTAGTCCTGGGTATCCTGCGGGGGGAAGCTGTTTATAAGATGTTTTTGGCAGGAGTCAGCCTGGCGGTAGCAGCTATCCCCGAGGGGCTTCCTGCGGTGGTTACCATAGCCCTGGCCCTGGGAGTCCAGCGCATGATTAAGCGAAAAGCCATTGTGCGGAAGCTGCCGGCGGTGGAAACCCTGGGATGTGCCACGGTGATTTGCTCGGATAAGACAGGGACGTTGACTCAAAACAAAATGACGGTACGGCAGATATATGCCGGGTTCAACCACTATCGCGTGGAGGGAGAGGGGTACGACCCCCATGGAAAAATATATCTGGGTTCCAGGGAAGTGGAGCCCGGTAAGGACAGCGGCCTTCGGATGGTTATGGGAATCAGCGCGCTGTGCACCAGTGCCCGATTAACCCGGTGCAGTTCTTCTGTGTCCTCCCGGCTGCCTTCGGGGAAAACTTCCTCCTGGAAAATTCAGGGTGACCCCACGGAGGGAGCCCTGCTGGTGGCTGCGGCCAAGGGAGGATTCTGGAGAGAGGATTTAGAGCAGAGGGAAAAAAGAATAGAGGAGTATCCCTTTGATTCGGAGCGAAAAAGAATGACCGTGGTGTACGAAAACAAACAAAAACAGCGCAGGGCATACACCAAGGGGGCTCCCGATGTTATTTTAGAGCTCTGCACCCATTATTTTGACAACGGCCGGATCAGGGTGCTGGATGATTCCTTGAGGAAAGAAATAATGAAAAAGAATGAGTCTTTAGCCTCCCAGGCTCTCAGGAACCTGGCTTTCGCCTACCGGGAACTGCCGGCGGACAAGGGTTTTACCTTAGCTGAAAAACAGGTGGAAAGGGAATTGATATTTGTAGGAATTATGGGGATGATTGACCCTCCCCGGCCGGAGGTCTTTCCTGCGGTACAGAAATGTCGGAAAGCGGGAATAAAAACGGTGATGATTACCGGGGACCATCAAAATACTGCCCTGGCCATTGCCAGAAGCCTGGATCTAATTCCTCCCGGAGGGAAAACAGTTACCGGAGATGATTTGAACCGTCTTAACGACCGTCAGCTGGAGGAACTGGCAGACCAGATTTACGTATATGCCCGGGTTTCTCCAGCCCATAAATTAAGAATTGTACGGGCATTGAAAAACAGAGGTCATGTGGTGGCCATGACGGGGGATGGAATCAATGATGCTCCGGCGGTAAAAGAGGCGGACATAGGTATTGCCATGGGGGTTTCCGGTACCGATGTGACCAAAGAGGCAGCCTCTCTGGTCCTGGCGGATGATAATTTTTCAACCATTGTCAGTGCCATCGAAGAGGGAAGGAACATTTACAACAACATCCGTAAGTTTATTCGCTTCCTTTTGTCCTGCAATACCGGAGAGATATTTACCATGTTTGTTGCCCTGCTCATTGGACTACCCCTTCCGTTGCGGCCTATTCAGATTCTTTGGGTGAACCTGGTAACGGACGGGCTGCCGGCCATGGCCCTGGGGGTCGAACCTCCGGAAAAGGGAATTATGAAGATTCCTCCCCGGCAGAAGGAGGAGGGAATTTTTGCCCGGGGGCTCTGGCAGAAAATATTGAACCGGGGCAGTATGATTGGCCTTCTTACCCTGGTAAGTTTTTATGCGGGATATACTGCCACCGGTGAGCTGGAACGGGCGCGGACCATGGCTTTTGTTACATTAATTATGCTTCAGCTGGTTCATGTGTTTGAGTGCCGCTCGGAACGGCTTCCTTTCTGGAAGGTCAGCTTGAAATCAAACATGTACCTGATAGGGGCGGTAGGAATATCTTTTGGGATGATGTTAGCTGTCATTTACTGGCCCTTTCTTCAAGGGATATTCCGTACCACTTTGTTAACTGCGGAAGAATGGTTTCTGGTACTCGTCCTTTCAGTGCTGCCCAGCCTGGGTTCCCTTTTGAAAGAAGCTGCCGCTGCCCTGTTTCCCGGCAGGTCGTGGAAAATGAAAAGGAGCAGCAGCCGAAATCAAAAAAGAATTTTTCCAGTAAGAAAGTAAAAAAAATATTTTCAGGCAATAACAAGGATACCAGAGTTCTTGCCTATTTTTTAAAGTGTGATAAGATATACGGCAGGGAGGTATTTACATGATCAGCAGTATGACAGGTTTCGGCCGGGGAGAAGGTGAACTGGAGGGACTCCGGTTTTTGGTAGAAATTCGTTCTGTCAATCACCGGTATCGGGATATCATATTCCGCATGCCCAGGGAGTATAATCCCCTGGAGGAGAAAATGAAGCAGTTAATCAGCCGGCAGGCTTCCCGGGGTCGGCTGGAAGTATCTGTATCCGTCAGGGAAACGTCGGAAAGAGAAAAAAAAGTGGAAGTAAACCTTCCCCTGGCCAGGGGTTATTACCGGGCTTTAAATGAATTAAAGGGAAAGCTTCAGCTGGAAGAAGATATTACGTTACAGTTACTAACGGGCTTTCAGGATGTGCTGCTGGTGGAGAAAGAAGATGTTCTTCGTTACTGGCCGGCACTGGAGGGGGCTTTGTCTACAGCCCTTCAAGACCTGGTTTACATGCGGCGGCAGGAGGGGGAAAACCTTGCTCAGGACCTGCTGTCTCGGATGGATAAAATTAAAGAGATTTTAGAGCAAATTAAGGAAAGGGCTCCGCAGGTGGTGGAGGGGTATCGATTGCGGCTTCAGGAGCGATTAAAAGACCTCTGTCCTGACCTGGAAATTGAAGAAAGCCGTCTCTTGACGGAATGTACTCTGTTTGCGGAACGAAGTGATATTCATGAAGAGATAGTCCGCATGTCCAGCCATCTGGAGGCTTTTCGCCGGACGTTAAAACAGGGGGGAGCCGTAGGGAGGAAAATGGATTTTTTGGTTCAGGAACTGAACCGGGAAACCAATACCATAGGTTCCAAGGCTAATGACTACCAGCTGTCCCACCGGGTGGTGGACATAAAAAGCGAACTAGAAAAAATAAGAGAACAGGTGCAAAACATAGAATAAAGATATTTTTGGTTATTCTATTAGATATTCCTTGCATTTTTTGGCTTATATCCGTTATACTATGTAGTACAATGATTAAGGGGGTTTTATCATGCCAATTAAGTTAATTAACATTGGTTTTGGAAATATTGTTTCCGCCAATCGCATCATAGCTATAGTAAGCCCGGAATCAGCACCGATTAAAAGGATTATTTCCGAGGCCCGGGACAGGGGTATGCTGATTGACGCCACCTACGGCCGCCGTACCAGGGCAGTCATTGTTACCGACAGCCAGCATGTGATTTTGTCCGCGGTGCAGCCAGAGACTGTAAAACACAGACTTCATACAAAAGAGCCCGCTGTTTTAGAAGATGAAGAATAAAAAGTTCCAGGGGGAAGAAGGATGGCAGAAGGAATACTAATTGTGCTGTCAGGACCCTCTGGCGTTGGAAAAGGCACGGTAGGTAAGGTGCTGGCAGCGGAAAAAAAAGATATCTATTTTTCTGTTTCCATGACCACCAGACCTCCCCGGGCCGGTGAAGAGGACGGGGCCAGCTACTTTTTTGTGGGGGAGGAGGAGTTTACCCGCAGGGTGGAGCAGAATGGCCTTTTGGAATGGGCCAGGGTCTACGGCCACTATTACGGCACACCCAAAGAAAAAGTTTTGGACTGCCTCAACAGAGGGCAGGATGTCCTTCTGGAGATTGATACGCAGGGGGCAAAAATGATTAAATCCGGTTTTCCCCAGGGAGTTTTTGTTTTTCTGCTGCCTCCCTCCCTGAGGGAACTGAAGCAGCGGATTATTGGAAGAGGCACAGAGCCTCCGCAAAAAGTACAGGAGCGTTTTGCGGCTGCTTCTTTAGAAATCCTTGAAGCAAGAGAATATGATTACCTGGTAGTCAATGATTTTGCCGAAAGAGCGGCTCAAGAAATTTTACATATTGTCCGTGCGGAAAAGCTGAAAGTGAACAGGAACAAGAATCTTATTGAAATATTAAGGGGGGACGGTTATATACAATGTCCATGATTTATCCTTCCATCGATAGTCTGGTTAAGAACGTTGACAGCAAATATTCTCTGGTCATTGCCGCTGCCAAGAGAGCCCGGCAGATTCAGGATGGGGCACCGGTGCTGGTGGACACCTCATCAAAAAAGGATGTTACCATAGCTCTGGAGGAGATTTCCGAAAGCCGATTGAAATATGAAAAAACCAGAGAAGGTATTAAGTAGGATGCCGGGATATTTTTTATCATTTAAGCCTGGTATTACTTGTTTCTCTGAATAAATAATTACATGTTTAAACCGAATGCCGGCCTTAAGAACGAAAGGCCGGCAGGGTTTTATACGTAAGATATTTGGAATGAGAGTTTTTTATTTAAATTTCCCAGGAGTGAATTAAATAAATGGACAAGACGGTGGTTTTAGGTATTACCGGCGGAATTGCGGCATATAAAGGGGCGGAGATCTGCCGGCTGCTGGTCAAATCAGGGCTTAAAGTAAAGGTGATTATGACCCGGGCGGCGGCTGCTTTTGTCAGTTCACTGACCTTTGAGACTTTAAGTGGTGGGCCTGTGGGACTGGAGATGTTCCAGCGCCCGGCCAGTTGGGAAATACAGCATGTCAGCTGGGCTCAGGAGGCCAGCTGTTTTCTCATTGCCCCTGCCACAGCCAATATTATCGGTAAAACTTCACAGGGAATTGCGGATGATCTGCTGTCCACTACCATTATGGCTGCTGCCGGCCCGGTAATTTTTGCTCCCGCCATGAACGTGGAAATGTACAATAATGTGGTGGTTCAGGAGAACATTGCCAGGTTGAAGAGTCTTGGTTACCATTTTATTGAACCGGAATCCGGTTTTTTAGCCTGTGGTGACCAGGGCAGGGGAAGGTTGGCGGAACCTCAAAAAATTGTGGATTATCTTCTGAAAGTGCTGCAGCAAAAGAAAGATTTTGAAGGGAAAACTTTCTTAATTACCGCCGGTCCTACCCGGGAACCCCTGGATCCGGTGCGTTACCTGAGCAATTACTCCAGCGGACGGATGGGATATGCCCTGGCCGAAGCGGCCCTGGAAAGGGGGGGCAGGGTGGTGCTGGTATCAGGGCCTGTGGGATTGAAACCTCCCTTTAGAGCGGATTTTACTGCCGTTAACACTGCCCTGGAGATGAGGGATGCGGTTTTAAAAGAATTTCCTGAAGCAGACATCGTGATTAAAGCCGCCGCAGTGGCTGATTACCGGCCGGAAGATATCTCCCTTCAGAAAATTAAAAAAAGCGGCGGGGACCTGGTGGTAAAGTTTCAAAAAAACCCCGATATCCTGGGGGAGCTGGGAAAGCTAAAAAAACAGCAGCTGCTGGTGGGGTTTGCCGCGGAATCGGAGTCACTGGCAGAGAATGCTTCAAGAAAATTAAAAAATAAAAATTTAGATATGATTGTTGCCAATGATATCACCGCACCGGGATCTGGTTTTGAAGTAGAAACAAACCAGGTCAGGGTGATAACCCGGGGGGGAGAAATTAAAGATTTTCCCTTGATGGCCAAACGAGAACTGGCGGATAAAATTTTAGACGAAATCATTACATTAAAAAAATCGACCTGAACGTCGATTTTTTTATGAACATGCTTTATAGATATCCTGGAGACTTCTCCATTGAAGGTTTTTAATCCACTGGTAAGGAGACAGAGAACCGTCCCCTTGTCTTCCTTGTCTTCCACTGAAGAATTTTCAATATTGAACACATCCTTTATTTAGGGAACATGTGGGGAATCAGTGCTGGAGTGACCAGTATTTCAATGGCTGCAGCAGCCAAAAGAATTATGGCTACGTAAAACAGCACGTTTATGGCTTCCCTGGCAATGTAGGCGATACTTTCCGGCCGGCTCATTTCCTCCATGGGGAAGAGAGCATGGTAGCCCAGCTTCAATCCCAGGGCTGCGCTGATTAAGAAAGCCGGTATTTCAAGAATTCCATGGGGCAGCAGGCCCAGGGAGATAAAGAGCAGGGGGCTGACATTGTGCTCTATCATGAAAACGGCAGCCAATATCCCAATAAGCCCGCCGTTTACCACCAGGCCTGTCAGAGGCGCCAGCCCCAAAAGAATTCCCAGGAAAATAATCCTTGCAGCGGTAAATATATTATTAAAAAAAATCAAGGATATTCCCCTGAGAGGACCGCCGGTCATAACTTCTTCCGCTAAACTTTCCAAAAAACCAAAATAAGGTTCAGACAGCTCTTCCAGAATCTCCAGGTCCTGCTGAACTGCGGTAAAGCCCCCTGCGAATCCCAGCACAAAAAGAACTGCGGCCAGAAGAATCCAGGAGGAGTTAGTTTGAACAATTCGTAAAAATTTTTTAAAGTTTAACATTTCTTTTTCCTCTCCGGTAAACTATGATTATTATATATGAATGACGGGGAAAATCAAATACAATAATTGTCAGAGGAAGGAAGAACTGCATGATGAATCAATATGCCAGGGTGGTGGTGGATCTTCCCGCCCCGGGAATTGGAGACAGGTATTTTCATTATAAAATCCCAAAGGAATTTCTATCTCAGATTCAGGAGGGCACCCGGGTGATGGTACCTTTCGGCAGCCGGAAGCTGTTGGGTTTTGTGGTGGGGTTTGACTCTTCACCGGAGGTGGACAGGGTAAAGGAAATAAACAGGGTGGTTGACCCATTTCCCCTGCTTACCAAAGAATTGTTGGATCTGGCCCGTTGGATTTCAGACCTTTATATCAGCCCCCTGGTGGAAGTATTAAAAGCCATCCTGCCTAATTTTTATGCCACCACCAAACCGAAGGAAGTCACTGTAATTAAACTGGCGGTGCAGCAGAAGGAAGCACTTTCCTACCGGGATAAAATAAAGAGGAGAGCTCCTAAACAGGCCCAAATTTTGGAGGTCCTTATGCAGCAGAAGAAGATACCTTTACAAGACCTTCTGCAGGTATCTGGAGCAGGACGACAGTCGGTGAAGGCTCTTCAGGAGAAAAAACTGCTGATTATGGATAGAGAGAGGGTTATGAGGGAACCCTTCCAACAGAAACTATTCGGGCTGTCTTCTAGACTGCAGCTGAACCCGAAACAATCGGAACTTTTGGGGATAATAAAACACAAAATAGATAAAAAACTTCCGGGGACGATCCTTTTACACGGGGTTACCGGCAGTGGAAAAACAGAAATATATCTTCAGGCAATCGAAGAAGTGTTAAAAAACGGCAGGGAAGCCCTGGTTCTGGTTCCTGAAATATCCTTGACCCCGCAGATGGTGAAGTGGTTCAGGGGAAGGTTCGGATCCCTGGTAACGGTACTGCACAGCCGACTTTCTCAGGGAGAACGATATGACCAGTGGTGCCGGATTCGGGAGGGGGAAATTAAGATTGCAATTGGACCTCGTTCCGCTGTTTTTGCACCTTTCACAAATTTAGGTATAATTATTATAGATGAAGAACATGAAACTACCTATAAGCAGGAGGAAAGCCCCCGGTATGATGCCAGGGAGGCAGCCAAAAAAAGGGGTGACTTTTATTCCTGCCCTGTGGTTTTAGGGAGCGCTACCCCTTCGGTGGAAGCGTACTACAGTGCCCGGGAGGGTAAAGACCTGCTTATAAGCTTGAAAGAAAGGGTAGAGCATCGACCCCTGCCTCCCGTTGAAGTGGTTGACTTGAAAGAGGAATTAAGCGGGGGAAACCGAACCCTTTTCAGCAGTATTCTTTATAACCATATGGAAAAGGTCCTGTCCAGAAAACAGCAGATTATTCTTTTTTTAAACCGGCGGGGTTTTGCCACCTTTATGGTATGCAGGGAGTGCGGGTTTGTTCTGCGGTGTTCCAACTGCAGCATTACCCTGACCTACCATGCCAGCCAGGACCTTTTAAAGTGTCACTACTGCCATCATGAGAAAAGGGTGCCGGAACAGTGCCCTGGATGCGGAGGAAGCTGCATCCGCTTTCTGGGTCTGGGTACCCAGAGGGTGGAAAAGGGGGTAAAAGATTTGTTTCCCCGGGCCAGGGTTCTGCGCATGGATATGGACGCCACCACCCGTAAAGGGTCACACCAGGACATCTTTAAGGTTTTTCAACGGGGAGAGGCAGATATTTTAATCGGAACGCAGATGATTGCCAAGGGGTTAGACTTTCCAAGGGTAACTCTGGTGGGGGTGATTCTGGCTGATACGGCTTTAAACCTGCCGGATTTCCGTTCCGGGGAACGGACCTTTCAGCTGCTGACCCAGGTGGCAGGAAGGACCGGTCGAAGTTCTCTAGGGGGGAAGGTAATTGTCCAGACCTTTAATCCGGACCATTATAGTATCATGGCGGCAAAGCACCATGACTATGAATCGTTTTTTGAAGAAGAAATTTCCCTCAGGAAGGAATTTCAATATCCCCCTTTTAACCGGTTGATTCGGGTGGTTTTCTCCAGCCTGTCTGAGAAATTCCTGAGTCAGAAAGCCGGGGAATTTAAAGGAATGCTGGAAAGGTCCCTGAGGGGGATACAGGCGGAAATATTGGGCCCCTGTCCCTGTCCTTTATCAAAAGTCAGGGGGCGATATCGCTGGCATCTGGTCCTAAAGAGCCTGGAATTTGCTGAAATTCACAGGGTATCCAGGGAGGCATGGCAGGAGTTTTATAAAACTGCGGGGAACAGGGAAATAAGAATAACATTAGATGTAAATCCCATTACTATGTTGTAGCAGCAGGAGGAATGAGAAATGGCAGTACGAATCATTAGAAAAAAAGATGACCCGGTTCTAAGGCAGAGATGCAGCCTGGTCAAAGAAATAACTCCCAAGATTATTGATATTTTAGAGGATATGGCGGAGACCATGTACCATAATGATGGCGTTGGGCTGGCTGCCAATCAGGTGGGAGTTCCCAAGCAGCTGGTGGTAATCGACCTTATGGACCAGGGACTTATAGAGCTGATTAATCCCAAAATGGTTCAGGCTGAAGGCCAGGAGGTGGAGGCAGAAGGCTGCTTAAGCTTTCCCGGTATTGTAGGGGAAGTGGAACGGGCCAAAAAGGTTACCGTAGAGGCTTTAAACCGGGAAGGGAAAAAAATCAAGATAACGGGCAGCGGGCTTTTTGCCCGGGCACTGCAGCATGAGTTAGATCACCTGGAGGGGAAAGTCTTTATTGACAAGGTGACCCGTTTTCTGGAACCTTCTGAATAACGCTTTAAGATCTTATTCTTTGTCAGCCCAATAAAAAAAAGGGGTCCTGTTTGTACGGAACGGAGCCCTTCAAAAAAATGGATAATTGTGTTAAAATAATAATGCAAGATTGATGGATTAAAAAAAGAGGATGTTTTTAAATGAACAAAAACCCCGGAATTCTTTTTATGGGAACCCCGGAATTTGCAGTTCCTTCTTTGGAGCTGCTTATTAAAAATAAATACACGCTGTTGGCTGTGGTAACTCAGCCGGACCGCCCCCGGGGTCGGGGGAACAGGGTGATTCCTTCGCCGGTAAAAAAACTGGCACTGGAGCACGGCATCCCGGTCCTCCAGCCGGAACGATTAACTGTAGATTTTATACAGGAGGTAAAACAGCTGGCACCGGAGGTAGTAGTGGTGGCAGCATACGGTAAAATTCTACCCAAAAGTCTGCTGGAGATTCCTCCTTTGGGCTGCATCAATGTGCATGCTTCCCTGCTTCCTGAATACAGGGGCGCTGCTCCTGTTCACCGGGCGATTTTAAATGGAGACAGCGTCACAGGAGTAACCATTATGTATATGGCCGAGGGCATGGATACGGGGGATATTATACTTCAAAAAGAAACAGAAATATCTTTCGAAGAGACCGTGGGCTCATTACACCAGCGATTATCCATTATGGGAGCGGAACTTTTAGATACCGCCCTGAAAAAACTGCTGAGAGGAGAAGCCTCCCGCAGGAAACAGGATTCAACGACAGCCACCTATGCCCCTCCATTGAAGAGAGAAGAAGAAAAGATAAACTGGGAACAGGATGCCCGGCATATTCACAACCAGGTCAGGGGGATGAATCCCTGGCCGGGAGCTTATACGATGTGGAAGGGGCATCGGGTAAAAATCTGGCGCTCTTCTGTGGTGGAGAGTGAAGCCGAGGGCAAACCCGGTGAGGTAATTCACCTGGGGAAAGAGGGGATAACCGTGGCCGCCGGCAGGGGGGCTCTAACCATTGAAGAGTTACAGCTTTCCGGTGGAAAGAAAATGCCTGTCGGGGAATTTTTGCGGGGCAATCCATTGACTCCGGGAACATTGCTGGGAGGTGGACCGGATGCATCTTGAAACCCGAAAGAGAACATTTGTAGGGCTTCTGCTGGCGGCATTATTCATCCTGGGTCTGCTGGTTTATT